>DASSPX010000133.1:0-3176 GCA_035699445.1 Candidatus Limnocylindrales bacterium
CGTGCCCGGGAACAGGTCCATCACCGCCTCGGCGAGGACGTGCGCGGCGGAGTGGCGCATCGGGCCGAGCTCGCCCGATGCCCCGTGATCCATCAGCTCGTCGGCCGAACCCCGCTCCGGCGCATCGAGCTCGAGCAGCTCTTCCTCGGCGCCCGGCGCCGCCGCCGGTGCGTTCACGTCTCCCATCGTCGGGTCTCCAGAGAACACGAAACCTCTCGCCCCGCAGGACGAGAGGTCGAGACCTCCCGCGGTTCCACCCGCGTTCGTCGCCCGCCCGGACGGCGGCGCGACGCCCTCATGGCCGCGCTAACGGGCGGATCCCGGGCCGGTTCGCCGGCCGCTCGCGGGTGGTGCCGCGGCCCCGGCGCACCCGTCGCGACTTTCAGCCTCTGGTCGCGGCTCTCTGGCGGCTGCCGGAGCGGGCGTGGCCCGCTCATCGCGTTGCTGGCGAGTGTAGTCGAACCGGTGCTCAGCCCTCGCCACGCTCGAACGGGTCGTACAGGTCGTAGTTCACGGCCGTGGCCGCGCTCGCTCCGCTCGCCACGCCGGTCGCAACCTGGTGCGCGTGTCCCGCAAGGATGTCGCCCGCGGCATAGACGCCGGGGACCGTGGTGCGACCCGCATCGTCCACGATCAGGTAGCCGTCGCCGTCGGCTCGCGCGCCCAGGCGCCGGGCGAGCCCGGTCCGTGGGCGCTTCGGGCTCGAGACGAACACCACCTCGCACGCCACGGGCGCGGCATCACCCAGCTCGAGGCACTCGATTCGGCCGTCGGCATGCAGGTACCGCGTGACCGGGCCGCGCAGGACGCGCACGCCGCGCCGGTCGAGCTCTGCGAGGCGCGCTCGTCCGCTCCTGGTGCGGCGCCGCGCGCGCGTCACGAGCGTCACCCGGTCCGTGAAGTGAAGCAGGCCGAACGCGGTGCTGATGGCTTCGTCGTCGTCGCCGACGACCGCCACGTGGCGGCCGATTGCCTCGTAGCCATCGCACACGATGCACCAGAACAGGCTGACGCCGACGCAGGCGTCGCGACCCTCGAATGCCGGGAACGCGTCGACCACGCCCGTAGCGAGGATGACCGCGCGCTCCGCCGTGCGCTGGCTGCCCCGTGTCGTCCGCTCGCCCAGGCGGGCGCCGTGCGCGCGTTCGCGGTCGCGATGCTCGGCCAGGCCCGGCGTCGCGAGCTCGTCCGTGTCGGAGGCGTGCTCAGTCGTGGCGACGAACCCGCCGTCGCGGCCGCGTCGGAGCGATCGGACCCGGCCACGTCGAAGGTTCACGCCGTGGCGGACGGACTGGCGCTGGCCGAGCAGGCGCAGGTCGGCCGCCGCGATTCCGTCGGGGAAGCCGAGATAGTTCCTCGTCACCTGCGACCAGAGGGATCGCCCCGCATCGTCGTCGATGACGACGCACGAGCGGCGGAGCCGGGCCAGCTGGATGGCCGCGGCGAGGCCGGCGGGTCCGCCGCCGATCACGAGGCAGTCGACGTGCTCCATCGCCGTCAGCGTGGCCGAGGTGGCCTTCCGAAATCGAAAACGAGGACCCGGGCGAACCGGCGTCCTCGTTCAGGGCTGCGATGTGGTGGGCGATACTGGACTCGAACCAGTGACCTCATGCATGTCAAGCATGCGCTCTAACCAGCTGAGCTAATCGCCCTGTGGCGCCCTCGCAGGCGGCATCGCGCAGCCGCGTGGTCGACCTCTGGCCGCGGTGGCGCGCGGAAGTGTAGCCGAGATCTTCGTGCCGGGCGCCCTGGGCCAGGCGACCAGCTGGTCGGACGAGGCGGGCGCGGGGCTCCGCCTTCGCCCGGCCAGCGACATCGGCGCGCCGGGTGGCGTCGCCTGGTTACGAACAGGCGACGGCGTCGGCCTCGATCCGGACCGGTGCGCCCGGTGGCAACAGGTAGGTCACCGAGAGCTCGAGGGCTACCGAGCTGCTCGGGTTCCGGCCGATGTGGATGTGCCCGCCGCCCGGATCCACGATCGTCTGCCCGACGGTGTAGTCGGTGAACGTGCAGTCGGCGTGCTGGTACCGGAACGTTCCGCTCTTCACGGTCACCAGGACGGGCCCCGGGTGCGTGTGCCAGCCGGTGTGCCCGAGCGGGGCGATCGTGAGCTCCTGGTCGAGGACGTGCAGGCCGTCCTTCGCCTGGAGCTTCACGCTGCCCGGGATGTTCACGTTGACGCGGCCGCTCACGAGGCCGTCCGCGCGCGTGACCGCGGTCACGCCGAGGCTGGAACTTGCGATCACCACCGCACTCGTCACGAGGGCCGCCGTTGCGGCGATCGCCACCGCCCGGATCATCGTTCGCATGGATCACCTCCGCTGTGTTGCGCGCGACTCTATGGGGGCGTCGTTGGGCATCCGTCGCGGATTCGGGTCACCGGACGCCGGCTCCCGGGGCACGGGGACCGGGATGTGGTGCAGCGGCGCACCGTCCACGCCAGCCGTGACGGGGCGTGACGCCGGGCCCGTACCCTCCGCAGCCATTTCGCACCACAGCAAGGGGGGTTCCGGCCATGCGCCGAAGGCTGTCGCTCGTCGCCGCGTCCGTGCTCGTCGCTCTCGCCGCGTCGCCCGTCGTGGCGGCCCCGCCCGAACACCACGACGGTTTCACGGAGCCGTTCGTTCTGACGGGGGTGTGCGACTATGCCGTCCGGCTCGAGAACGTCCGCGAGAAGTTCAAGGACACGGTGTTCGAACTCGCGCCGGACGAATCGGTCCGCTACCTGTCGCGCGGATTCTTCGACGGCAAGGCCACGAACGTGAGCACCGGGGCGTTTCTCACCTCGAAGGGTGGCGGGCGCGCGACGTTCACCTTCGGGGCCGACGGGAGCGTTCGGGTCGACATCAGCGGTGCCATCATCTTCGCGTGGTACGTCCCTGGCGACGACGTGAATGTCGAGCCGGGCCTGTACCAGTTGCAGGGCCACGGGACGGAGTGGTACGCCCCCGACGGCACGCTGATCCGCGCGATCGTTCGCGGTCACGCGGTCGACGTCTGCGAGGCGCTGTCGGACTGACCCACGAAGGCGCGACCAGCCGGCGGCGTTCTCGTCCGGGACGCCCTCGGTATCGTGCCCGCATGCACCAGGCGCATCCGATCGCCCGCCGCACGGTCGTCGCCGACCTGGGTCGCGGGACCGTCGCGCTCGCCGTCCTCGGGATCGTCGGCTGCTC
>DASSPX010000134.1:0-25615 GCA_035699445.1 Candidatus Limnocylindrales bacterium
CGCTCCCGCCCGACCGCCACGAGCGTGTCGAACAGCGGCGGTGTGGCCGTTCGCCCGGTGACCGCGACCCGGATCGCCATGAACAGGTCGCCCGCCTTCCACCCGCGGGTCTCGGCCAGCGCGCGGAGCGGCGGCTCGAGCTCGTCCGCTTCCCAAGTCACGGCGTCGTGGGCGAGGAGCGCCTCGCGGGCGGCACGCAGCCCCTCCCGTGCCGTGGCCGCATCCCAGCGCTTCGGGACGAGATCCGCCGGATCGGGCCGGACCTCGTCGACCCACAGGAACCCGACGAGCTCGACAATCGCCGCGAGCGTCGGCAGCCGGTCCCGGACGAGCGGTAGCAGCGTGCGAAGCTCGTCGTCGCCGGGCACCCGGTCCAGCTCGCCGCGCTCGTGGCCGGCGAGGACGAACGGCCGGAGCCGGTCGACGAGGTCCTCGTCGTCGAGCCGCCGGATCCACTGGCCGTTGAGCCACTCGAGCCGTGTGCGGTCGAACTTCGCGCCGCCCTTCTGGACCTTCGTGATGTCGAATCGCTCGATCAGCTCGTCGAGCGACAGGACGTCCTCGCCCTCCACCCCCGGGCTCCAGCCGAGGAACGCGAGGTAGTTGACGAGCGCCTCGCGCAGGAACCCCTGGGCACGATAGTCGGCGACCGCCGTCTGGCTCTTGCGCTTGCTCATCTTCGTCCCGTCGGGATTCAGGATGAGCGGCAGGTGGCCGAACACGGGCACGCCGTGCCCGAGCGCCTCGAACAGCAGGATGTGCTTGGGCGTGTTGCTGATGTGGTCCTCGCCGCGGATGACGTGGCTGACCGCCATCGCCGCGTCGTCCACCACGACCGTGAAGTGGTAGAGCGGCGTCCCGTCGGAGCGGACGATCACGAAGTCGCCGCCGAGGTTCGCCGTGTCGATCTCGACCCGGTCGCGCACGAGATCGTCCCAGCCGACGATCCCCGGACGCACCCGGAACCGGATCGCCGCGGGCCGACCCTCCGCCTCCCTGGCCGCCCGCTCCCCGGGCGTGAGGGACGCGCACCGCCCGACGTATCGCGGGGCCTCCTTCGCCGCCTCCTGGGCCCGCCGGTCCGCCTCGAGCTCGTCGGGCGTGCAGTAGCACGGGTAGGCGCGGTCCGCCTCGAGCAGCCGGCGCGCGGCCTCCGCGTACGTCGGCAGACGCTGCATCTGGCGATACGGCGGGTACGGGCCGACGTCGTCGCCCCCGGCGCCCACGCCCGGCCCCTCGTCCCACGTGATGCCCAGCCAGTGCAGCCCCTCGAGGATGTCGCGCTCGTGCGCCTCGGTGCTGCGCGCGACGTCCGTGTCCTCGAGCCGCAGCACGAACGTCCCGCCGACGTGGCGCGCGTGCAGGAGGTTGAACAGCGCCGTCCGGGCGGTGCCGATGTGGAGCGGGCCGGTGGGGCTGGGCGCGATCCGGACGCGGATCGCGGGGTTGGTCGACATCGAGTGCTCCTGGGTCAGGTCCGGCCGGGGACGCGGTGGAACAGGGCCGGGTCCGCGTCGCCCGGCAGCACGCGCACGAGCTGGGCCGGTCGGAGCCCGAGCGTCGCCCGACCCCGCGGGCCCTCGAGGGTCAGCGAGTCGAGCGATTCCGACCGGGCGAGGATCGTCACCGAGGCTCCCGGGGTGAGCGCCCGGGCCTCGAGGTACGACAGCAGCGCCGCGTCCTCCTCGGCCTCCTCGGTGATCCGGTAGATCGTGGCGCGGGTGCCGGACTCCACCTGCGAGAGCGGCACACCGGCGGGTCGCCGCCGGGCCGTCTCCGCGTCGATGGGGTTGCCGTGCGGGCACGTCTCCGGGTGACCGAGCAGCTCGTCGAGCCGCGCCTCCACCCGCGGCGAGATCGCGCCCTGGAGGCGGGCCGCCTCCTCGTCCGATTCGGCCCAGCCGAGCCCGACGACCGAGGTCAGCAGCCACTCGAGCAGGGCGTGGCGGCGGAAGATGGCATCGGCGGCGGCCCGTCCGGGCACGGTCAGGGCGAGCTCGCGCGACGGCCGCTGCTCGACCAGCCCGTCGGCGACGAGGCGCTTGAACATCTCGCTCGCGGCCTGCGTGGACACCCCCAGGTGGCGTCCCACCTGGGCGGCCGTGACGTGCCGGCCGTCCGACGCCATCACCCGCAGGGCGAGCAGGTATTCCTGGGCCGCGGTGGAGATGTCGGTCGGGTCTCGCCGTGGGCTCACGCGTGAATCGTAAGCCGCGACCGGCGGAGGCTCGCCGCCCCGAACCCCCACGCGACGAGGTAGCTCGCGGTCGCGATCCCGGCCACGAGCAGCCGGGCGGCGGCATCGCCGTCGTCGACGCCCGACGCCGAGAGCGCGACGGTGGCCGGAACGACGACCGCCAGCGATGCGAGCGTCGCGAATGCCGCGACCGCGGCCAGGACCGGCAGCGCCGCGAGCGCGAGGATGATCACCGGCTGCGCGGCCACGGGCAGCCAGGGCGCGGGCGCAGCGCACGCCGCGGCGAGCCCGCCGCAGCCCGTGAGCAGGTCGATGACGCTCGCGGCGAGCAGGCCGAGCGGCGGCCAGCCGACGAGCGCGACCAGCAGCCGACCTGACGGGGTGGCCACGGCCCGGGCGTGCAGCCGGGCCGGCGCAGCGAGCGCGACCAGCGCCTCGAGGTCCGGGCCGGCGCCGGCATCGGCGGGGCGCGGCGCATCGGTCGCCTCGTCCAGCCTGCCGGTCCTGCGGTAGCGCCAGTCACTCGCCGTCCAGTCCGCGTTGCCAGGGTCGGTTCGGCCGGCCGGCTCGCCCCTGTCACGCGACTTCCACTCCCAGCTCGCGGCACCGCTGCTGCCCGGCTCGGGCACGGCGTCCGCACGCGCCTCCTGCGTCTCGGGCTCCTGGTGCCCGGATGCTTCGCCCGCCCCGAGTCCCTCGCGCGCCGCGGCCGCGCGGCGCGCTCGCGCCTGGTACTCGGGACCGTGCTTGCGGGGATCCGCGTACTCGCGTGGGTTGATCGTCCAGTACGTGCCGAGCGACGGCCCGTACCACCCGGCGCCCTCCCACTCGGGATCGCGCGGCACCTCGCGCGCCTCGTCGTACGTCGTCGAGCCGGGGGTCGCCTTGCGCGGGGCGCGCCGCCGCGGCTCACCCGAGTCGCGGGAGCGACTCCGCCCCGCAGTCCCACCCGGCCGAGCGCCTCCGCGCGCGCCCGGCGGCGCCTGTGCGGGCCCCGGCCTGGCGCCGGGCTCGGCCCGGCCCGCCCGGCGAGCGCGATACGCCTCGCGGGTCGCCCGCGCCCGGGTCGCATCGGCCTCCCACGGCCGCGCCGCCGTCGACGGGCGGCCGCGGAGCCGGCCCTGGTCGTCGACGAGGCTCTCGTACGCCGCCTGGATCGCAAGAAAGCGCGGCAGGGCCCGCTCACCGGCGGCATCCGGGTGGAACTGCTTCGCCAGGCGCCGGTAGGCCGACTTGATCTCGTTGAGCGACGCCCCGGGCGCGACGCCGAGCGTCCGGAACGGGTCGGCCGGAGAGGTCATCGCCTCGTCGGTGCCGTCAGCTCGCCGACGGGTGCCAGCTCGAACTCCGGGATCGCCTCGGCCGCGGGCCGCCCGTGCGGGTCGAGCGAGACCGGGCGGTGGTAGCGCGCCAGCGTCCGCAGGGGCTGTCCGTCGAGCACCCCCGCCTGGCGCAGCGCCTCGACGGACGCCGACCATGTGCCCCGGTCGTGCCCGTCACCGTCCTCGATCTTGATTGCGAGCCCGGTCGCCGCCACGGGCTCGCCGCCACCACGCGGACCGGGCAGGATCGCGACCCCGCGCAGTGCCTCCATGCCGGACTTGCTCACGAGCCGACCGGGCAGCGCCTTCATGAGCGAGGTGTCGAGCCGGTCGCGCGTGCCGCCCACCATCTCGGGGTGGGCGAGCATCGCGTCGCGGACGCGGGCGAGCGACACCGCGACCGCCCGTCGCGGGTCGGACTCGGGGATCGCCAGCGGGTCGGCGAGAAACGCGTATGCGCGCGCGACCTCGCGCAGCGGGAACGCGTACGTGAGGAGGCCGCAGCCGTCCACGGCCGTGCGCAGCGCCTCGGGCCGGACGCCGAACGCGCGCGCGACCGCCTCCCGGTACAGCACGTGCGCCGGGTGGTCCGCGGCCCAGTAGCCCTCGGGCTCCCAGTCCTTCAGCTTCGAGAGCAGGATGATCGCCGAGTGCTGACCGGAGCACATGTGGCGGACCTGGCCCGGTTTTTCGCCGTCGCGCGCCAGTCGCGCGGCGGTGAGGGCGTCGAGCGGCATCCCCTCGGTCCCGCATGCAAGCACGGACTGCGAAACCCCCGCCCGGCGGTAGAGCGCCTGCAGGGTCCGGACGTGCAGGTCCTCGCCGGAGTGCGAGGAGGCCATGAGCGCGATCTCCGGGAGCTCGAGATCGAACGCCCGCTCGCCACCCGCCTCGAGCAGCGCCACCACCCCGAACGGCTTCACCGTGCTGCGCAGGGTCACGAGGCGATCCGGGTCGCCGATCAGCCGGAGCATGCGCCCGGACTGGTCCACCTCGACGACATCGCCGCGATGCACCGATTCCGTCACGCCGTTGCGCACCTGGCGCACGAGAACCGGCGGCGTGGGCCATCGCGGGGACTTCGCCGGGCGGACGGCGGAACGCGCGGGTCGTCGAGTGGGAGCCGCCGCGGACATCGAGCCGCGAGCATACCGCGGGGCGGTCGTGGCGCCGTGCGCGTCCCGGGAGCCACGTCGCGACGGTCGCAGGCCGAGGTCGAAGTCGGGGGCGCCGCCGAGGAACGCCACGCGGGCACGACGGCCGCCCCCAGACGACGCCCGCGCGGATCCTCACACATCGACGTCAGCGCGTCGTCGGCCCGCCCGGCTGACGACGCGAGGCTAGGATTCGGAGCCCACCCACCGCGCACCTGCGAGGGCACCGTGTCCGCTCCCGCCACCCTCCACGTCTCGCAGCATCCTGCCGTGCGCCACAAGCTCGGGATCCTCCGGGACGAGGCCACCGAGCCGAAGAAGTTCCGGGAAGTCGTGCGCGAGCTGTCGTGGCTGCTCGGCTACGAGGCACTCGCCGACGCGCGTCTCCGCCCGCTCACGATCCGGACGCCGCTCGAGGAGATCGAGGCGGACGAGCTCGCCGACCGGATCGGGCTCGTGCCGATCCTGCGGGCGGGCCTGGGCATGGTCGACGCGATGCTCGAGCTCATGCCCACCGCGCAGGTCTGGCACCTCGGGCTGTTCCGCGACGAGCGCACGCTTCGGCCCGTCGAGTACTACAACAAGCTTCCCGACTCGGCGACCGTGGATGTGTGCCTCATCCTCGATCCGATGCTCGCGACCGGCGGATCGGCGACCGCGGCGATCGAGGTCCTGAAGCGCTGGGGCGCCGTGCGGATCAAGCTGATCAACCTGATCGCCGCCCCCGAGGGCGTGGCCGCCGTGACCGCGGCGCACCCCGACGTCCACATCCACTGCGCCGCGCTCGACCGGCAGCTGAACGACCGCGGCTACATCCTCCCCGGACTCGGGGATGCGGGCGACCGCCAGTTCGGGACCGGCGGCACGGACTAAGGCCGATCGCGACGCGGCGGCGAGGAGGGCGCGATGCGGGAGCTCGACGGGCTGCGGATCATCGGACCGGCTGACGGCTCGGTCACGCCCGGGCCGCGCGCGACGGTGCGGGAGCTGATCGACGCGGGCGACACCGGCGGTCGCTGGCGCCTGGGCGAGGTCGTCGCCGAGCCTGACGAGGGTGTGGCCACCCACACGCATCCCGGCGAGCCCGAGGCGATCATGATCGTCGAGGGCGAGGTGGAGCTCCATGGCGCGCAGGGCGTCGAGCTGCTGCACCCCGGTGACGTCGTGTTCATCCCGCCGGACACCGAGCACGGCCTGCGGACGCCGACAGGCGGTCGCTGGCTCGCGGTGTGGCCGATCGGACGGCGGCGGCCCGGACGCCGCTACGCGCGACCCGGATAGCGCCGACCCCAGTCGGCCCTCGGCCTCAGTGCGTCGGGACCGGCTCCGCGGCCTCCGCCTCGGCGACCTCGCAGATCCCCGGATCGACGCCGGGCCGTCCTGCGGCCGCGCGCTCGGCATCGAGCGCCGCCTTGACCTCCGGGAACGCGTCCGACAGGCAGCACGCGCAGCTCTCGTACCAGCGGCGCATGCCCTCGTCGATCACGGGCAGGGCGCTGCCGGCCGGCACCGACGCCGTCGCCAGCGCAGCCGCCTCGGCCTTCGCGGCATAGCGGGCAGGCTCCGCCCGGAAGCTGTCCAGGCAGCCCTGCCGGCAGAACGCGTACGTCCGCCCGTCGTGGGTATGGGTCAGGCCGTCGGCTTCGGCGGCGTCGACGTCCACGCGCATGCCGCAGACGGGATCGATGACGCGTTCGGGATGGGTTCCACTCACGATGGGAAGTCTCCTCGGTTCAGGCCGGCGCGAGGCTCGGCGTCATGGTTCGTGATCGCGGGCGCAGGCGGACGCTCCGCAGCAGCTGGGCGTTGAGGGCGACGATGATCGTCGAGAGGCTCATCGCCACCGCACCGGCGGCCATCGGCAGGTCGACGCCCCAGGGGACGAGGACGCCGGCCGCGAGGGGGATCGCGAGCACGTTGTAGCCCGTCGCCCAGACGAGATTCTGGATCATCTTCCGGTACGTCGCCCGCGACAGCTCGATCGCGCCGACGACGTCGCGCGGATCGCTCCGCACGAGCACGATGCCCGCGGACTCCACGGCGACGTCCGTCCCGGCCCCGATCGCGATGCCGACATCGGCGGTCGCGAGTGCCGGGGCGTCGTTCACGCCATCGCCGACCATGGCCACCTTGCGGCCGCCCTGCTGGAACCCGCGCACCGCGGCGGCCTTGTCGCCGGGCAGCACCTCGGCCGCGACCTCGTCGATGCCCAGGCGTCGGGCGACGGAATCCGCCACGGCACGCGCATCGCCGGTGATCATCGCGACCTTGAGGCCACGGGCGTGCAGGTCGGCGACCGCCTCGGCGGATTCCGGCCGGATCTCGTCCTCGAGCGCGACCGCGCCCACGACCCGGTCGCCGGCCACGACGTGGAGGACCGTCCGGCCCTCGCGGGCCCAGGCCTCGCCGTCGGGCAACGGCTCGAGGCCGAGCTCGGCGAGCATCCGCGGCCCGCCGACGGCAACCTCGGCGCCGTCCACGGTCGCACGCACGCCGCGACCGGCGAGCGACTCGAACCCGGTGGCGCCGGATGCGTCGATCCCGCGCTCCGCGGCGCGTCGGACGATCGCCCGCGCGAGCGGGTGCTCGGAATCCGCCTCGACGGCTGCCGCGAGCTGGAGCACCTCGGCCTCGTCGCCCGCGATGGCGGCCACGGCCGGCTCGCCCTTCGTGAGCGTGCCGGTCTTGTCGAAGATCACGACGTCGAGCTCCCGCGCTCGCTCGAGGCTGATCCGGTTCTTCACCAGCAGCCCGTTCCGGGCGCCGAGCGACGTGGAGATCGCGATCACGAGCGGGATCGCCAGGCCGAGCGCGTGCGGGCATGCGATGACGAGCACGGTCGCGGTCCGGACGAGCGCGCCCTCGGGATCGCCGAGCAGCCACCAGCCGGCGAGCGTCACGACCCCGGCCGTCAGCGCGACGTAGAACAGGAGCGCCGCGGCCCGGTCGGCGAGTGCCTGCGCGCGACTCGAGGACGCCTGCGCCTCCGCAACCAGCCGCATGATTCCGGAGAGCGCGGTCTCGTCGCCGACCGCGTCCACCCGGACCCGGAGCGAACCGCCGGCCGCCACGGTTCCGGCCACGACCGATTCCCCGGGCTGCTTCGGCACGGGCCGCGATTCGCCCGTGATCATCGATTCGTCCACGTCCGCCGCACCGTCGACCACCGTGCCGTCGGCGGGAACGCGGCCGCCGGGGCGGATGAGCACGACGTCGCCGCGGCGCAGCTCGGCGAGCGGGACGGTCTCGGTTGAGCCGTCCCTGACACGCTCGGCGGTATCGGGCAGTAGCTCCGCCAGCGCGGACAGGGCGCCGCGCGCCTGGGCGATCGAACGCATCTCGAGCCAGTGGCCGAGCAGCATGATCGTGATCAGCGTGGCGAGCTCCCACCAGATCTCGACCTCGAGCAGCCCGAGGGTGCCGACCCAGCTCGCGACGAACGCCACGACGATCGCCAGCGAGATGAGCGTCATCATCCCCGGCTGCCGGACCCGCAGCTCGCCCACGGCGCCCCGGATGAACACGAGGCCGCCGTAGAGGAACACGACGGTCCCGAGCGCGGCGGGCAGCCACTCGGAGCCCGGGAACGCCGGCGCCGCGTACCCGAGCCACATCTGGAGGTCCTCGCTCCAGGCGACGACCGGGAGCGTGAGCAGGAGGCTCAGCCAGAAGCGGTCACGGAACATCGCCACGGAGTGCCCTTCGTGGCGGTCGTGGCCGGCGTGCGCGGTGGCCGGGCGCTCGTGGCCCGCATGTGCCGCGGCCGGGCGGTCGTGGCCCGCGTGCGGGTCGGCCTGTGCGGGAGCGACCGACGGGGTGTCGCCGTGCGTCCCCCCGTGTCCGTGATTCGAATGCCCGTTCATGGGGTTCGTCGGCAGCTCCAGTTCCTGTAGAGATACTCCCGGGGAGTATACGCCGAGGATCCGACGACGCAAGGGGTCGTCAGTCCTCGATCGTCACCGTCGCGACCATGCCGCCCGCGTAGTGACCCGGCAGATGGCAGCCGGCGAGCATCGAGCCGGGCTCGGGGAAGGTGACCGTCAGCTCCTTCGTCTCCCCCGCAGGGACGGAGATGCCCATCGCCTCGTCGTGGCCCATGCCCATCTCCTGCATCTCCTGCTCGTGGGCGGCCTGCGCCTTCTCGTCGCCGAGGAAGAACTCGTGCTCCACCTTCCCGGTGTTCGTGACCACAAACGTCACCGTCACGCCGGCCGGCACCCGCATCTCCGCCGGCTCGATCCGCAGGGCGTCGGTGAGCTGGACCTCGATCCGGGCGACCGCGGCCGGTTCCGCCGAGACGCTGGCGGACGGCTCCGGCGTCGTGGCTGACGGCGCCGCGGACGACTGCACCGTTGGCGACGGGGCAGCGGACGAGAGGGCCGTGGTCGCACCGCCACCCGACGAGCAGGCAGCGACGAGCAGGCCGGCCGCGAGGAGGAGCGCGAAACGGGCAAGACGCATGGTGATCCTTTCGTGGGACGTCCGAATGGACGCCGATGCTCAGAGGGTCGCCAGGAGCCCGAAGCTCATCGCGAGGACGGCCAGCGCCAGGCCGGCACGGACCCACGGGCTGCTGGATCGGTTCCAGCGTCCCAGCCTACCGAGGATGCGCCGGTCGCTCACGGCCACGAGGAGCGCGACGAGCGGGGCGACGAAGGCGATGTTGTAGAGGGCCAGCAGCGCGATTCCGGTGGCGCCGCCCCCCGACGCGTTGAGCACGGCCACGATGTCGAGGTAGATCGCCCCGGAGCACGGCACGGTGCAGATCCCGACGAGCACGCCCGCCAGGAGCATGCCGCCCAGGCCGCCGCGCTCGACCGCCCGGTGCATCCGGCCGTGGGTCCCCGCCGGGGCCGTCATCGACGGGCCCCAGCCCGGCAGGAAGACGTCCTTGAGCATCCACAGCGCCATGAGGAGCGCGAGCATCGCGGCGACCCTCGTCACGAGGTGGTCCTGCCCGAGCCAGCCCAGGAACGACAGCAGTCCGAGCCCGATGACGAAGTACGTGATCCACACCGCCCCGACGTAGAGCGCGCCTGCCCCGAGGAGCCGGCGACGTGCCTCCCGCGTGGGGCTGCCATCGCTGGTGACGGCATTCACGAGCGTGAGCGTGTACGTCGCGAACAGCACCAGCAGTGCGAATGCGCACGGATTGAAGCCGTCGGCGAGGCCGGCGGCCAACACCGTCGGCACCGTGAGGCCGCCGAACGCGGCGCTGTCGAACGGGACGGCGACGAGGTACGCGGTTGCTGCCCCGCCGACCGCCAGCAGCGCGGCACCGAGCAGGAGCGCCGCCCGGGGGAGGCCCAGGATGAGCGGCGTCACGGTGAGCGTGGATGCCTGCGGGACGGCCGGAGACGGGTGCGACCCGTCGGCCGTCACCTCGTGACACGACGCCCCGTGGGTCGCGGGCGTGGTCACGCCTCGACGATCAGCCGACCGTGCATGGTCGGGCTGTCCTTGCCGCCACAGCAGGTATCGCAGTAGATGTCGTAGGTCCCGGGCGTGGCGGGCGCCGGGATCGTCACGATCCGGCGGCTCTCGCCCGAGACAGTTGCGCCGGGCAGCTCTTCGTACACGCCCAGCGCCTCGCTGATGAGGGTGTGCACGCCTCCCTCGAGGTGGACCGGGGCATCGTTCGTCCAGAGCTCGAGCGCGATGGTCTGGCCGGCGGGCACGCGGACCTCGACGGGCGTGAACCCGGCCATGCTCATCCGGACCGGGATCGCGCCGGCACTGGTCGCCTCCCCTCGCTGGCCCCCGAGGTCGGCGAAGGCGAGGTAGCCGCCGAGCGCGAGGACGCCCAGCGTCAGCAGGCCGAACGTCCACGTGCCGACCGGGCCGGAACGCGCACGCTCCGGTCGCCGTGGACGCGGGTGCGACCGAACCTCCTCACGGGCATGAATGCGCCGCTCCCGACGGGTCGCGGCCGGATCGGCGGTCATGGGGCCGGGCTCGCGATCCCCGGGTGGTGGGCGCCGTGGTCCGCCGGCGGCATCGATGCCCCGGGGCCCATCATCGGCGCGGCCACCATCGGCATGCCTTGGATTCCGGCCATGTGGTCGGCCATCAAAGCCCAATCCGGGGTCGTCGCACCGCGCATGAGTACGGCTCCGGCGGCGCCCACGAGCACGCCGACCGCGAGCATGGCGGCGGCAAGGGCGGTGGCGGTCCTGGCGGTCATTTGCGGTCCTCCGGGTCATCGCGCAGCAGGTGCTGCGCATGCTGGAACTCGGCGTCGGTCAGCTCGCCGCGCGCGTATCGCGCGCGGAGGATCGCCATCGCATCCGGGTAGCGCGACTGATCCGCGGGCCGGACGAGCAGCCACACCATCGCGAGCAACGCTCCAACCCAGATCAGCATCCAGATCCACGCGTCCGGTCCCATCACGGCGACGGCGCTCCACGCTGTTCCCGCGGATCTCGCGGGACCTGGATCGACTGTCAGCCCGGGACCGGGGCGCCGTCCATGGACGCCCGGTCAGCGTTCGGTCAAGGTCGCGTCAAGACGGAGCGTTGGTGGACGACACGGCCGGCAGCGCCAGCCAGAACGTGGAGCCCCGACCGGGCCCGGCGGATTCGGCCCACGCCCGACCGCCCATCGCCTCCGCGACCGCCTTCGCGATCGGCAGCCCGATCCCCGACCCGCCGAGCGCTCGCGAGCGCGAGGGGTCCACGCGGTAGAAGCGCTCGAAGACGCGGCGCGTCTGCTCCTCGGTGAGGCCGGGGCCTTCGTCGCGGACGGCGACCCGAACGGGATCGCCCGGCATCGCGCTGATCGAGACCGTCGTGCCCGCGGGGGCGTAGCGGATCGCGTTGGAAACGAAGTTCCCCAGCACCTGGACGAGCCGGTTCCGGTCGGATCGGGCCGACAGCACCGGCGGCGCCTCCACCGCGAGCGCGATGCCACGCTCGGCCGCGACGGGCCGTGCGCGCTCGGCAACCTCGCGGACGACCGTCGCGACGTCGGTCGTTCCCATCCGCAGCGGCAGCTGGCCGGCTTCCGCACGCCAGAGCTCGGACAGGTCGTCCACGAGCCGCGTGAGCCGATCGGTCTCGCCACGCAACAGCGACCACGTCGCCGTGGATGGCTTGACCACGCCGTCCTCGAGGCCCTCGAGGTACCCGTCGAGCGTCGCCAGCGGCGTCCGCAGCTCGTGCGCGACGTCACCCACGAGCTCGAGCCGGCGCCGTTCGGTCGCCTCGAGGGATGCCGCCATCTCGTTGAAGCTCACCGAAAGCGCCCCCACCTCCCCGGAGGCGTCCGGCACGCGTTCGGCGTAGTGGCCCGAGGCGATCCGGCGCGCGGCCCCCGCGAGCGTGCTCACCGGGCCGGCGATCCGCGCCGAGAGGGCCATCGCGAGCGTGATCGTCGCGAGCAACGCGATGGCGAACGCGGCCACGAGCGCGGTCCGAACGGCTTCGCCGAACGCCGCCAGCGTGCGGGCGTCCATCTGGCTGCCGATGGGGTCGCCTGGCCCGTGACCCATCGCGTCCGAGAAGTAGCCGGGCCCGACGAGCGACACGGCGACGAGCACCGTGCCCAGCGCGGCGAGGGCGACAACGAGGTGCGAGAGCAGCAGGCGCGGCCGGAGGCCGTCGGGGACGCGCATCAGTCCACCACCAGCCGGAACCCGATGCCGCGAACGGTCTCCACGAACCGCGGCCGATCGGGATCGTCGCCCAGCTTGCGCCGAAGGTTCGCGACGTGGACGTCGACGAGGTGGCCGTCGTCGTAGCCGGCCCCCCAGACCGCGGCGAGCATGGCGGCCCGGTCCATCACCACGCCCGGGGCACGCGCCAGCAGCGCGAGCAGGTCGAACTCCGTCCGCGTGAGCTTCACCCGACGCCCGTCGACCGTCGCCGTCCGCCGCGCGCCGTCCACCTCGAGCCCCGTCGCGGTCACCCGGAGCGCGCGCGTCCGTCGCAGCAGCGCCCGCACCCGAACCACGAGCTCGCGTGGGCTGAAGGGCTTCGTCAGGTAATCGTCCGCGCCTGCCGCGAACCCGACGAGCTTGTCCGCCTCCTCCGCCATCGCCGTCAGGATGATCACGCAGGCGTCACTGAAGCCGCGCAGCTGCCGGCACACCTCCAGGCCATCGATGCCGGGCAGCATGAGGTCGAGCACGACGACATCCGGCGGATCGCGGCGTGCCGCGTCGAGGGCAGCGCTCCCGTCCCGGGCGGTCGTCACCGTCCAGCCCTCGCGCACGAAGTAGCCGTGCACGAGGCTCGCGATCGGTGCCTCGTCCTCGACGACGAGGACGTGCGCGGACGCGGCGCTCATGCGTGCAGGCTGCGACGGAGCGGGGCCACGGCCGAAGGGCCGAACGTCACGAAGACGGCGCACCTGCTGAGCCGACCGTCCCGGTTTCCGTCGAGTTCGCGTGGTCAGCGGGCCGGGTCGCCGGGTAGGCTTGCGTGCTCGGAGCGGAGCGACGGATGGGCGGGGTCGGGACCGAGGGGGAACACGGCGCGTCGAGGGCGGAGCGGACCGCCGTCCCGGAGACGATCACGGAGGTCGTGCTCCGCTGGCTGGGTCGGCCGCGCTGGCTTTGGATCGTCGCCTGGTCGTCACTCGCGCTCGTGTCGCCCTTCGTGTACGCGTCTGCGATCCCGCTGTCCGGTGCGCGCCCGCTGCGGCCGGAGGCCTTCGGGGAGCTGCTCACGCGCCAGGCTGCCCTCGCCTACGTCGTCCTCGTGCTGCTCGTCGGCGGCGTCGTCCTGGCCCGCCAGGCGCGCTCCGTCCGTGCGGACCTCGACGATCGGAGCCCCGACCAGACCCCGCCCGACCTGTTCGTCGCGATCGGCAGCGCCGCGGCTCCGCTCCTGATGACCGCGGGTGTGGTTGCCGTGCTCGTGGCCGAGGGCTGGACGCGGTTCGGCCCTGCCGGTCCGATCGCGTCCCTGCCCCTGCTGGCGATGTACCTGGTGCCGATCCTGACGTACGTCTGGGTCGACCTCGTGATCCTCGTCGACCTCCATCGCCTCGGCGGGCGACGGCTCGAGCTGCCGGGCTTCCCTGAGGACCGCTCGCAAGGGCTCGAGCAGCTGGGAACGCTGGCATCCACAGGACTGGGCGTCCTGCTGATCGCGGCGATCCCCATCCTCGTGGCCGGCAGCGATGAGCCGCTGACGTTCGGGATCAGCCTCGCGATCGTGGGCGGACTGGTCGGCGCGTTCGCGCTCTCGATGTGGCGCCTGCACCGCCAGATGGCCGCGGCGAAGGCCCGCCACATCCGCCACGCCCGGGCGCTGTACGCGGATGCGTACCGACCGATCGCGGACAGCCCGACCCCGGCCACCCTCGCCGCCCATTCCAGCGCGCTGGGCGTGGCCCAGGCGCTCGAGGAGCGGGCGCAGGCCCTCCTCACCTGGCCGGTGAACGAGGGCGCCGTGCGGTTCCTGGCGGTCGTCGTCACCGGCGTGCTCACGAGCATCGTCGTCCGCGCAGTGTTCGCCCTCGTCGAGGGCTGACCCGACATGCCGGTTCGACTGGGACCGATCCCGCATCGGGAGGGTGAGGTCAGCGGCGCAGAACCCGCAGTACGCTGACCTGCCCGATCCCCTCGAGCGACACCTCGCCGATCGCCTCGAGCGCGACGTCGTCCTGCGCTCCGAGCGCGTCGGAGACCGCCCCGGACACGTACACCTCGCCGTCCGGGGCGGCGTCGGACAGCCGGGCGGCAAGGTTCACGGAGCGGCCGAATACGTCGCCATCGCGCTCGACGATCGATCCGGCGTGGATGCCGGCGTGGCCGGTCGGCAGGCCGGCGCCGGGAAGCGCGGCGAGGAGGTCGAGCGTCGCGCGCACGGCATCGTCAGCGGACGTGAACCGGAGCAGCACACCGTCGCCGAGCAGCTTCACGACTCGCCCGGCCCGGCGCTCCGCGGCGGCTCGGGCCAGGTCGCCAAGCGCCAGCGACATCCTTGCGGCGGCCTCGTCACCAAGCTGCTGCGAGAGTCGCGTGAACCCGGTCAGATCGACGAATGCGATTGCCGGCGCATCCGGAGCGCGCCTGGGCACGAAGCCGAGCTCCTCGAGGACGCGCTCGGTCGTGGCGACGCTGAAGGCGTCGATCGCACTGCTCAGGTGGCGGGAGACCAGCCAGGTTGCGAGCTCGGGCACGGCTCGTGCAATCGCCGACCACGGGCCGATGTAGCGGTCCACCTCCTCGCGAGATGCCTCGGTCAGATCGGGCGCCACCCGGGCAAGGCCCTCAGCGTAGGCGCCGAGGGCCGCCTCGCTGGCCCGACGAATGCCTTCGGCGTAGACGTGCAGCGCTCGAAGCGCGAGGTCGGGAGCCCCTGTGGCGGCGATCCGTTCCAGCCAGTCGATGACCAGCCGCTCGTCCGACAGGGCCAGGTGTGATTCGGGGGCGGGCTCGGCGAGACCGAACGCGCGATGGAGCGCCGGAAGCTCCCGGGCCCGATCGCCGAGCGATCGGACGAACGCCGCGTAGGTCCGCGGCGACGCCGGCCCAATGGGGCCGTGCAGCTCGTGGTACGACGCAAAGCTGACGCGCCCCTGGGCGGCGGCGGCAGTCAGCGCCGCAAGCGGCACGCCCGCGGCCTGGAAGGCCTCCACGAGCCGGACGAGGTGGACGTGACCCGGGTCGTACCGTTCGTCCGTCGACGTCGGCAGCACCGCCGCCTGCACGAGACGCTCGACGCGTTCGACGGACGACCCCGCCCGAAGCGCGAGCTCGTCGATGGTCAACCGCGCCGCCCCTGTCATGCGCTGCATTCTCGTCCGACCGTCCGGGCGAGTGGTGGGCGGCTCGCGGGTCGGCTGTAATGCTCCTGCAGCAACTTCGAAATGGTCGGCGCCCCGGCGTTGCACACGGACTTCCGGGCGATCCCGCGACTGTTTCGTCGGCCGACGGTGCGTCCCCGGTCACCGGAACCTGGCGCGTCGCTCGGACCTTCGTTCACAGGGGTGAAGTTCACATGTCCAGTCCGCAGCTGCGTCTGCCCGCAGACGCACGACCTCGCCGCGGCATGCTCGCCGGGCTGGGTCTGATCCTTGCTCTCGTGCTCGTGGCGTGCAGCCCGGGCGCATCGTCGCCGACCACCGGCGCCGCGTCCGGCTCGCCGACGACCTCGGGGTCCGCACCGGCGGCATCCGCCCCGGGCGCCTCCGCATCCTCCGACGTCGCCGGCGGAAGCTCCGCCAGCGCGGACGATCCGTGCTCGCTGGCCCAGCCGGCCGAGATCGCCACGCTCGTCGGGTCGGACGTGACCGCCACCGCCGCCGAGCAGGCCCAGGGTGGCGTCTGCACGTACGTGGCCGCCGACGGCGGCCGCGGGTTCGCAACCGTGACCGTGTTCAACGCCCAGGGCCCCGACCTCGAGCGTGCGATCAGCGACTTCTCGCTGGGTGAGGTCTCGTCGCCGGTCGGCGACGCGGCCGCGGGCATCGACGGCACGATCTTCGTCCAGACGGGCGACACGCTGTTCTCGATCGTCGCGACGAACGGCAGCCTCCAGCCGGTGCCGCTCGCTGAGCTCGAGACGCTCGCGGCCACGATCGTCGAGCGCCTGGGCGGCACGAACGCCGCCGCGCCCGCGGCCTCGCCGGAGGCATCGCCCTCGCCGTCCGCGTAGCGATCACGCGCGGGCGTCCCGGTCGCGCTGAGAAGCTGCAGAACCGGAATCCCGAAGGCCGGCCCTCGCGGGCCGGCCTTCTCGTGTGTGGCTGCGGATCGGAACGGCCTAGTTGCCGCCCGGTGTCACCGTCACGCTGCCCTTCGTGAACCCTTCGCCCTTCGTGTCCACGTCGGTGATCTGCGCCAGCGCGGCCTCCGCGAGGTCCGTGCGGAACGCGTCGGCCGGCGGGGCCTCGGGGATGATCCCGGCGCCGATCGAGACCTCGACGGTCTGATCCCAGAGCGCCTGGTCCATGATCCCGATCCCGTTCGGGGACGGCCAGATGAGCGGGTTGATCTCGTTCATCATCCACGCCTGGTGGCCGGCGCCGAGGGTCGAGCCGGCGTTGACCGTGTACTGGATGCAGTCGTCGGGGTTGTCCCGGCAGTAGATCCAGCCGCGGAACGACGCCTTGAGGAACCGGATCGCGATGTCCTCGTTGCCCTCCTCGGCGAGCCATGAGGCTCGCGCGAAGATCGCGTCCTGGAGCATCGCGGTGCCCTCGTCGTTGTAGTTGATGACGTTGAGGTCCTCGGGCTGGTAGAGCTCGCCCGTCTCCGGGTTCGTGGACTCCAGCACCTGCGCGTACTCGTTGTAGATCATCGCCTCGGCCACGTCGATCTGGCGCGAGAGCAGCAGCGTCATGTCGAACGGCTGGATGACCTTCTCGTAGTCACGCCCGGCCTCGAGCCCGTACTTCTTCGCGGCGGCCGTGACCTCGAACTCGTTGCCGAAGTCCCAGACGCCGACCTTCTTGCCCGCGAACTGCTCCGGCGACGTGATCCCGGAGTCCTTCCACGACACGGACAGCGTGCCCGAGCGCTGGAACACCTGCGCGATGTTGACGAGATCCGACGGCGGCGTGCCGACGCGCGCCTCGAGCACCTTCGGCACCCAGCTGAGCGTGAACTCCGGGCCGTCGGGCGCCGAGCCCGCGACCTGCGGGATGACGTCGGGGCCGCCGGGCACGATCTCGACGGTGAGGTTCTCGGCCTCGTAGAAGCCCTGCTCCAAGGCCGCGAAGTAGCCCGCGAACTGCGCCTGCGGGACCCACTGGAGCTGCAGCCGGACGGTTGCCGCCTCGGCGGCGGGCTCGGCGGACGCTGATGCGCCCGGCTCCACCGATGCCGGCGGCGCCTCGGAGGGCGCCTCGCTGGCGGGCGCGCTCGTCGCCCCGCCGCCCGAACAGGCGGCCACGATCAGGCTGGCCGTCGCGGCCAGCGCCATGAGCGGACGGGATCCCTTCATCGACTCCTCCTGTTGCGCGGCCCGGGCCGCGTGCCTCCTCCAAGTCGCCGGTCCCCGCGTGCAGGGCCGGCGCGCAGTCTAGGGCCCTTCGCCCCGCACCGAGGCGTGCCAGGGGATGACGAGCCGCTCCACGGACACGATCGCGATGTACGCCGCGATCCCGCTCGCCGCCCCGAGGATGATCGCGGCCCACGTGACGTCGAACCGCAGCGCGCTCGCGCTCTGCACGATCGCGCGGCCCAGGACGTCGTTCGCGCCGCCGAAGTACTCGCCCACGATCGCCCCGATCAGGCTGAGCGTGGCGCTCACCTTGAGCGCGGTGAAGAAGTACGGCAGCGCGTTCGGGATGCGGACGCGCCGGAGAATCGTCCACTCCGATGCCGCATAGCTGCGCATGAGCTCGAGCGCCGACGCGTCCACCTGGACGAGCCCGCGGACGACGTTCACGTACACCGGGAAGAACACGAGCACCGCGACGATCATCATCTTCGACAGCGGGTTGAGCACCCCGAACCAGTTGTTCATCAGGGGCGCGAACGCGATGATCGGCACCGCCGACGCCCCGATGCCCACCGGCAGCAGGACCTCCCGGGCGGTCGCCCAGCGCGCGGTCGCGAACGCCGCGATCGTGCCCGCCACGGTGCCGATCACCAGCCCGCCGATCGCCTCGGACAGGGTGGCCATCGCCGCCTTCGCGAGCGGCCAGCGTCCGGCCCCCCAGTTCTCGCCCAGCGCGGCCAGGATCGCCGACGGCCGCGGGAGCACGAACGCCGCGTCGCCGAGCACGCCGACGCCCACCTCCCACACGACGAGGCCGAGCACGAACACGACCGCCGCCGGCAGGTAGTACGCAACCCGCGCCCGCCAGCGCTTGCCGGCACGCGGGGCGCCCCGGGGACGCCCGATCGCGGGCACCGCGACGCTCACCCGATCGCGCCCTCCGCCGCCGCCCGGTCGAGCGACCCGACCGCGTCGCGCGGCTCGCCGTGCCGGAGCGCCTCGCGGACGGCCGTCACCAGCTCGAAGTAGCGGCGCTGCTCCCGGGTCTCGAAGCCGCGCGGCCGCGGCAGGTCGATGTCGATGACGTCGGTGATCCGCCCCGGACGGGCGCTCATCACGACGACGCGGGAGGACAGGAACACCGCCTCGGGGATGGAATGCGTGACGAACACGACCGTGATGCCCGTGCGCTCCCAGATCCGGAGCACCTCCTGGTTCATGCGCTCCCGGGTCATCTCGTCGAGCGCCCCGAACGGCTCGTCCATGAGCAGGATCGAGGGCTCGAACGCGAGCGCGCGGGCGATCGACACGCGCTGCTGCATGCCGCCCGACAGCTGGTACGGGTGGTGGCGGAGGAAGTCCTGGAGCTCGACGAGCTCAAGCATCTCGCGCGCCCGGGCCTGGCGCCGGCCGGCGTCCCAGCCGAGGATCTCGAGCGGCAGCTTGACGTTCTCCTCGACCGTCCGCCAGTCGAACAGGACCGGCGCCTGGAACACCATGCCGTAGTCCCGGTCGAGCCGGGCGCGGGTGGCGGGCTTGCCGTTCACGGTGACGGTGCCGGACGTCGGCTCGGTCAGGTCGCCGATCAGCCGCAGGAGCGTCGACTTGCCGCAGCCCGAGGGGCCGATGAGCGAGACGAACTCGCCCTTCCCGATCGTGAGGTCGATCCCCTGGAGCGCGGTCGTGACGACGCGGCCGTCGCGCGCGAACGTCTTGTCCACCCCGCGGATCTCGACGACGTGGCTGGCCGCGTCGCTGGTCGCGGCCGTGGTCGAGCCGCCGGTCGCGCTGTCCGTCACGCTGCTCACCCCTCCGCTGCTCCCGGCCGGCCGCGCAGCACCGCGAGCTCGACGAGCCGGACGATCATGAAGAACACGATCCCGACCAGCGCGGACACGAGGATCGCGCCCCACAGCTTCTCGGGTCCGGTGATGTAGTACTGGTTGAAGTTGATGATCGCGCGACCGAGCCCGTCGGGAACCCCGCCCGGCCCCTCGCCGATGATCGCGCCCACGATGCTCGCCGTGGCCGCGATCTTCAGGGCGGTGAACAGGTACGGCAGCGACGCCGGCAGCCGGACCTTCCAGAACACCTCGCGGGTGGACGCGGCGTACGAGCGCATCAGCTCGAGCGCGCGCGGGTCGGGCGAGCGCAGCCCGCGGATCATTGCGATCGTCACCGGGAAGAAGGTCAGGTAGGTCGCGATGATCACCACCGAGGTCACCGACGGCCCGAACGCGAACACGATCATCGGCGCGAGGGCGACGATCGGGATCGTCTGGCTTGCCACGACGTACGGGACGAGCGCCCGCTCCAGCAGCCGGTTGTGGACGAAGATCGTCGCGAGGACGAGCCCGAGCAGCGCGCCCACGAGGAACCCGAGCGCCGCCTCGCGCCAGGTGTAGAACGCGGCCCCGGCGAGGTACTGGAGAAGCGTCTCATCGGCTCCCCGCTGGACCGGTGCCACGAGCGTCGCCGCGATATTCCACCAGTGCGGGAGGTTGAGGTCGTTCGCGAAATCCCAGCGGAACGGCGGGTTCCAGATCATCTCGCTGCCCGGCCCCGCGCCGATCGGCCGCCAGGGAACGCCGCCGAGGGCCTTCACGAGCGTCCACAACGCGAACAGGCCGACGACAAGCGCGAGCCAGATCGCGGCCCGCCGACCGCGGCTCGCTCCCTCGGCCCGGGTGCGGCGCGCGGCGACGGGCTGGAGGCCGGCGGCGCTGGCTGTCGTCCCCGCCATCGTGCGTCGGGGTCCGAAGGTCAGTGGCCGAGCACGCGGTCGACGACGTCGAGACCGCGGTCGATGACCTCGAATCCCTCGGCGAGCTGCTCGGCCGTGATCGACAGCGGCGGGTTCGTGTGGACCGAGTTGTTCGCGATCATCGTGTACACGCCGTGCTCGCGGAGGAACGCGCCGAGGGCCTTCATCTCGTCCGATGTGCCGTTGAACGGCGTGAGCGGCTCGAACGGCTCGCGCGACCGGACGAGGTCGAGGATGCCGAACAGCCCCAGGTTCCGGTGGGCGCCGACCGACGGGTGCTTCGCGTACAGGCGCTCGTGGTGCTCGCGCATCACGCGCCCGAGCCGGTCGGCGTTCGCGATCAGGCCGTCCTCCTCGTACACCTCGATCGTCGCCAGCGCCGCCGCGAGGCTCACCGGGTGTGACGAGTACGTGAGCCCGCCGTAGAACATCTTCGACTCGAACGCCTCCGCGATGTGGCGGCGCATCGCGACCGCGCCGAGGGGCAGGTACGAGCTCGTGAGCCCCTTCGCCATTGTCATCAGGTCGGGGACGACGTCCCAGTGGTCGACCGCGAACCAGCGCCCGGTGCGACCGAAGCCGGCCATGACCTCGTCCGCGACCATGAGGATCCCGTACCGGTCGCACAGCTCGCGGACACCCTGGAGGTAACCGTCGGGCGGGATGAGGATGCCGTTCGTGCCCACGATCGTCTCGAGGAACACCGCCGCGACCGTGTGCGGGCCCTCGTAGCGGATGACGTCCTCGAGGCCCTGGAGGCTCTCCTCGACCGGCCGCGGCTCCTTCTCGCCCCAGCGATGCGTGTCCGGGTAGCGCACGACCCCCACGAGCCCGGGCTCGTTCGCCCAGCGGCGCGGATCACCGGTGAGCGTCATCGCGCCCATCGTCGCGCCGTGGTAGGCGCGGTAGCGCGCGAGCACCTTGTAGCGGCCGGTGTGGTGGCGGGCCAGCTTGAGCGCGTTTTCGATCGCCTCGGCACCGCCAAGGGTGAAGAACACCTTGTCCATGTCACCGGGCAGGATCTCGGCCAGCTTGGCCCCCAGGCGGGCGCGGATCTCGGTGGCGAACGCGGGCTGGACGAACTGGAGCTTCGACGCCTGCTCGGTGATGGCCCGCACGACGCGCTGGTCGCCGTGGCCGATGTTCACCGACATCAGCTGGCTGTTGAAGTCGAGGATCCGCTTGCCCTCGGGCGTGTAGAGGTAGACGCCCTCGGCTCGGTCGATCGCGATCGGGTCGAGCGCACCCTGGACCGACCAGGAGAAGAACGTGTGCTCGCGGGAGAGCCGAACGATCTCCTCGCTCGTCATCCCGGGTGCCGTGCCGATGCCCATCCGACCCACCTCGTCGCCGCCCGCTGACTGCCGGGCCCCACTCGCGGAAGGCTGCATTACAGCACACCACGGGCGCCCGCCCGAGGCGCCGACCGGTACGGCGACGGTCCCCCGCGACGGGATCGAGAGCGCCGGCCCGGGACCCGCCCGCCTCATCCATCCTGATGAGCCCGACCCCGGACCTTCGGGCAGGGTTGCGCAGGACCCCACCCGGCGGGCATCCTCTCCGGAGTCGTCGCGGCCCGGATCGGGCGGCACACCGCGCTCCGTCACACGCCTGCTCCGTCACTCGCGGGGAATCCCATGACCCTTCGCACGCGCCCCGCCCGTCGACGCCGTTACCTGACGTTCCTCACGCTCGTCGTCCTCGGCGCCCTGCTGCCGCCCGCCACCGCGCCGGCGGTCCGTGCCGCCGATCCGGCGACCGCGAATGAACCCGACACCCAGGCGGTCCGCCTCCCGTTCTCCTCCGTCGCGAGCATGCCCGTCGCGCCGGGCACGGCGCACGACCGTGGGGTGTGGACGACCGACCGCGGCAGCCAGTGGGTGCACGTCGTCGACGTGGACCTCCACAACCCGGCGATCCGCGTCGAGCCCGGTCTGTCGAACGGCCGGGTGACCGGCCTCGAGACGCTCGGTGGCCAGGCCGCCCGCGTGTCGAGCGACGGGCATCGTGTCGTGGCGGCGATCAACGGCGATGTCTGGGGCGGCTATTCGAGCTCGGCCGCCCATGCGCCGAACGGCCTGCACGTCCACGACGGCGAGGTCATCACGGCCACCCGCATCAAGCGGCCGACGTTCGGCATCCTCGCGGACGGCAGTCCGCGCATCGCCGACGTTGGCGTGGACGTCACGGTCGGCCTGCCGGACGGCATCACGGTCCTCGGCGTCGACCGGATCAACAAGGCGCGGCGGTTCAACGACGTCGCGCTCTACACCCACCGCTTCGGCAGCTCGACGCTCACTGGCACCGGCGGCGTCGAGGTGGTCCTCGACCCGCTCGGCGCGACGATCCGTCCCAGCGCGACGTTCAGTGCCGTGGCCACGGTCGTGCGGGGTGGCGGCAACACGCCGATCCCGCCCGGGATGATCGTCCTCTCCGCGGACGGGCTGTCCGAATCCGCGCTACGGAGCATCGTCGTGGGCTCGACGCTGACGTTCACGACGACGATCGATGCCGGCTGGGAGGGAGTCCAGCAGGCGATCGGCGGCCGCGAGTGGGTCCTGCGCGACAGCGGAACGTATATCTATCCCCGGCCCGCGTCGGCCGACCAGATCCATCCCCGGACCGCCGTGGGCGTGACGGCCGGCGGCGATCTCGTGCTCGTCGTCGTCGACGGCCGCCAGGCAGGCTACAGCGACGGCACGACGCTGCCCGATCTCGCGGAACTGTTCCGGCAGCGCGGGGCGGTGCACGCGCTCAACCTCGACGGCGGGGGCTCCACGACGCTGCTGGTCCGGGAGCCGGGCGACGTGAGCGCGAGCCTCGCGAACGAGCCGTCCGACGGCCGGCAGCGCCCCGTGTCGAACTCGCTCCTCGTCATCTCGACCATCCCCACCGGGCCGCTCTCGACGCTCGTCCTGCGGCCGTCGATTCCGACCGTCGTCGTTGGCAACCAGCTCACGTTCACCGTGAAGGGCCACGACGCGGCGTTCAACGGCATCCCGCTCTCGGGCGCGGTGACGTGGACCGCGGACCCGACGGTGGGCACGATCGACGCCGGCGGCCGATTCGTCGCCACCGCGCCGGGTATCGCCCAGGTGACCGCGACCGCGTTCGGGTTGAGCGCGACCACGACGGTCACCGTCCTGCCCGACACGACCGCCCCGACGCCGAAGGCGCCAACCGGTCGGCTCCACGCGGGATCCATCTGGTCGAGCGAGGGCCTGCCGTACAGCGTGGGCTGGCCGGCAGCCACCGACGACGGCAGCGGCGTCGTGGCGTACCGCGTGCGACAGAGCACGGACCTCGGCCCGTGGATCGAGCTGCCGCTCCCGTCGCCTGCGGACCGCGAGCTGCGGCTGAGCCTGCAGCCGGGTCACGACTACCAGTTCAGCGTCGCCGCGGTGGATGCCGCGGGGAACGCGAGCGGCTGGGTCAACGGTGCGCCGTTCCGGGTGACGAGCATTCCCGAGACGCACCGCGCGATCCGCTACTCGAGCGGCTGGACGCGCGCCGCCTGGGCCGGGTACGTCGACGGCAACGGCCGGTGGGCCCGCCGATCGGGCACCTACGCCCGGTTCGCGTTCACAGGCTCGCACATCGCGTGGATCGCGCCGTACTCCCGCACCCGCGGGACCGCACGGGTGTACGTCGACGGACGCTACGCGGGGTCGGTCAGCCTCTACCGGACGGCGACGTCGTACGGGCGGGTCGCGTTCACGAAGGCCTGGTCATCGAGCGGCCGCCACACGATCGAGATTCGCGTGTCGGGGACGAGCGGGCACCCGCGCGTGGACGTGGACGGGTTCGTCATGCTCCACGCGTCGCCGCTCGGCTCGACGCCCGGCTGAGCGCGAGGCGGCTCTCGGCGCTCGGCCCTCGGCGGCTCGGGTCGCTCAGCCCGTCGTCGAGCGCGCGGCGGCGATGATCGCGTCGGCCGCCCGGTCGACGTCCTCCGCCGTCGTGCTCCAGTTCGAGACCGAGATCCGGAGCGCGGCCGTGCCCTGCCAGGTCGTGCCGCTCGCCCACGCCGTCCCGTCGTGCTGGATGGCAGCCGCGACGGCCCGTGTCCGGGCGTCGCCGCGAGCCGGATCGCCGCCCGGATCGTCGAACCGGACGAGGACCTGGTTGAGGACCACCTCGTTGAGGATCCGGATGCCCGGCTCGGCTCCGAGGCGGTCCGCGAAGCGGCGCGCCAGCGCCGAGCACCCCTCCACCATCGACGCGATCCCCTGCCGTCCGAGGCTGCGGATCGCCGCGTAGATCGCGAAGCCCCGCGCACGGCGGCTCGACTCCGGCACCCAGTTGTACGGGTCGCGCTCGCCACCCCCGGTCTCCACGTAGTACGCGGCACCGAGCGTCATCGCGGCATGGTGCGCCTCCGGGTGGCGCACGATCACGATCCCGGAGTCGTACGGCACGTTGAGCCACTTGTGGGCATCGGTCGTCCAGCTGTCCGCGAGATCGAGGCCGCGCACGAGCGGCCGCAGCGCGGGCGACACGGCCGCCCACAGCCCGAAGGCGCCGTCCACGTGGAGCCAGCCGCCGTGCTCGCGCACGGCCGCGGCGATCTTCTCGAGGTCGTCGAACGCGCCGGTGTTCACGTTGCCCGCCTGGGCACACACGAGCGCCGGCCGGCCGAGCGAGCGGAGCGTCTCGGCGAGCGCCTCCGGCCGCATCCGGCCCTGACCGTCCACGGCGACGCGATGGACCCGGTCGCGACCGAGCCCGAGCATCTGGAGGGAGACGTGGATCGTGACGTGCGCCTCGTCGCCGACGACGACCGGCAGATCGGGCGCGCCGATGAGGCCCTCGCGCTCCACGTCCCAGCCCTGTCGCTCGAGCAGGGCATGGCGTCCCGCGGCGAGCGCCGTGAAGCTGGCCATCGTGGCGCCGGTCGTGAAGCCGACGCTCGATCCCGATGGCAGGCCGAACAGGTCGACGAGCCAGCGGGCGGCCACCTCCTCGGCAACGGCGGCGGCCGGCGACAGCACGTACAGTCCCGCGTTCTGGTCCCATGTCGAGGTCAGCCAGTCCGCGGCCAGGCTCGCGGGGACGGCGCCACCGACGACGAACCCGAAGTACCGCGGACCCGCGCTTCCCACGAGACCGGGCTCGGCGGCGGCCGCGAGCTCCTCGATCACCCGGACGGGATCGTCGGGCCCCTCCGGCAGCGGGCCCGACAGGGCGGCGCGCAGCACGTCGACCGGGACGGGCCGGCCGACGGGGCGATCGGGCAGCGAGTCAAGGTAGTCGACCGCGAGCTCGGCCGCGCGGGCGAGCAC
>DASSPX010000135.1:0-11231 GCA_035699445.1 Candidatus Limnocylindrales bacterium
TCCATCGCGACGAGGATCCGGCCGAGCTCGGTGTTCCGGCGGTCGAGGTCCGCGGCCAGCCGGTTGTGGCTCTCCGCGAGTCGGGCGAACTCGTCGTCGCCGAACACCTCGACGGGGCTCGTTCGTTCCCCGGCCGACGCGCGCTCGAACGCGGCCGCGATCGCTCGCAGCGGAGCCATGAGATCCGAGGCCAGCAGGTACGCGATGACGACCCCGAACACGAATGCCAGCGCGATCGCGAAGATGAGCAGCCGGGCGAGCGTGGGGTCCGCGGCCTGGCCGGCCCCGCCGACGACGAGGACCGCGATCCCGAACGTCGCAAGCGGCAGGACGGCGGCGGCGACGAGTGCGAATGTCAGACGGGTGCGGAACGGGATCCGAAGCTGTCGACGCGGTGCGGCCACCCGGGCGGCCTGCGCTGCCGCAGCCTCCGCCTCCCGATGCGCGGCGAGCAGCCGGCTCTCGCTCGGCCGCGCATCCTCGGCGGTCGGCCGGTCGATCACCAGCCCGTCTCGCTGCGCCCCCGGCCGTCGCCTGCGTCCGGTGCCGTCACCTCGGCGCCCGACGCGTCGGTCGCGATCAGGCGGTAGCCCACGCCGCGAACGGTCAGCAGGTGCGCGGGCCGGTTTGGATCGACCTCCACCTTCTGGCGGAGCCGGCGCATCGTCACCCAGACGTACGACGGGTCGGCGTCCTCGGTCTCGGCCCAGCCCCGGAGCAGCAGCGTCTCCGTTGTCACGACCTGGCCGAGGTTGGCCGCCAGCGCGTACAGCAGCCGCGATTCGGTCGGCGTGAGCGTCACCTGGCGGCCGGCGACGGTCGCCTCCCGCTTGTGGAGATCGAGCGTGAGGTTCGGGCCGAGGACGAGCGACTGCCGGGGCACCTTGTCGCCCAGACGCCGGAGCACCCGGTTGATCCGCGCTCGCAGCTCCGCGTAGTGGTACGGCTTGGAGACGTAGTCCTCCGCCACCTCGTCGAGCAGGTCCGCCTTCGAGTCGGCGGTGTCGATCGCGGACAGCACGATGATCGGCAGGTCCGCCTGCGACTTGATCTCGCGGGCCAGCGTCAGGCCGTCCATCCGCGGCATGAGCATGTCGATGACGAGCAGGTCCGGCCACGACTGGCGCAGCCGCTTGAGCGCCTCCTCGCCGTCGCGCGCGGTGACGACGTCGTAGCCGTCCGCGCTCAGCTGCTCGGCGAGCACGACGAGCAGGTTCGGATCATCATCGACGATCAGGATCCGTGGTGCGGTCCCGTACGGCCCGGTCGGACCCCCGCCCAGCATGGCGCGAGGATACGCCGGGCGTCAGGCGGGGCGGCGATCGGCGGATGCGCCGGCGCCGGCGGCCGTGCCCGCGCCTGCGAGCACCGCGCGCTCGGCGAGCCCGAGCGGCAGCGCGCCCGAGCGCGCAATCGCGTCGTGGAAGTCGCGCAGCACCTCGACCGGCACGTGCCGTGGCGACTCGCCCGCGTAGCCCCGGAGCGCGAGGTAGGCGTCGCGGATGCGCAGGATCTCGAGACAGCCGGTGAGGTACGCCGACGCCTGGGTCGGCCACGCGCAGTAGCGGCCGACCTCGGCGCGCGCCGTGGGCTCGGGGAGCGCGGCACGATCGATCATGAACGTGACCGCCTCGTCGTGGCGCATCTCGCCCAGGTGGAGCGACGTGTCCACGACGATCCGCGCCGCCCGGAACAACGTCGCGTTCAAGTGGTGGAGCTCCTCGAGCGGTGTCCGGAAGAACCCGCGCTCCCGCATCGCCCGCTCCGCGTAGAGCGCCCAGCCCTCCGTGAAGTAGGGGGTCGAGTACACGCGGCGGACCCTCGAGGGTCCGGTCTTGCGCATCACGAGGTGCCAGTGGTGCCCGGGATACGCCTCGTGGACCGCGGTCGTCGGCATGCCCGGGTAGCTGTTGGACGAGAGCCGCTGCTGGAGCTCCTCCTCGGACGTGCCGTCCGGGGCGTACGGGACGAAGAAGTGGCCGCGCCAGGAGTCCGAGAACGCCGGCGGTGCGATGTATGAGGCGACGCCGAGCACGGGGCGCTGGAACACCGGCGACGGCACGACCTCGCACCGCTCCTCCGGCGGCAGCGTCACGAGGCCCGTGGCCACGAGGAACTCGCGGGCCTGCTCGGTGCGCTCGGCATAGCCGGCGCGCATCGCCTCCTCGGTCCGCGGGTGGTCCTCGTTCGAGCGCCGCAGGACCTCGACGTAGTCCTCGGTGCCGGCGGCCTCGCGGGCGAGCGTGCGCATCTCGGCGTCGAGCCGGGCGAGCTCCGATTCGCCCCGATCACGCAGGAGGCGCGCGTCGTACGGCAGGACCTCGCGCTCGCCGAGGATCCGGCTGTAGCGGGTCTCGCCCAGCTGCCACGTGCCGGACGCGCGCCGGGCGAGGTCGTCGAGGTGGGCGATCCAGCGCTCGAGGTGCACGGCGGCATCGGCACCGGCGGCCGCCAGCCGCTCCCGTTCCGGGGCGTCGCGGACCTCTGCCGGCAGCAGCTCCCGCACGTAGCGGACGAGGCCGCGGGCAGCGTTCGCACCACGCTCGACGATCAGCGGATGCGCGAGGGAGGCATCGAGGTTCGCGATCCCCTGGTCGACGGCGCGGCCGACCTGTCCCAGGCGCGACACCGCGGCGTCGACGAGCTCCCGCTCCGGGCGCAGGCGGTGGAGGAACAGCGTGAACAGCCCAGAGCTGATGGGCGACGTGTACGCCTGCGGGTCCCGTCGCCAACCCTCCCAGTCGGCGAGGATCGTCCGGCCGCGCAGGACGGCGCGCGCGAGGTCGCGGTCGATCGTGTCGTCGATCGACAGGCCGTCGTCGGTCACGGCGTCGAAGCGGGCGAGGAACGACGCGGCGTCGGCGTCGCGCCGCCGGAAGGCATCGGCCGACAGGTCGTCGAGCTGCTCGTCGTAGTCGGTCAGCCCGAGCCCGGACGCGAGGACGGGCGAGGCGTCGAAGTCGGTGCTGAGGAGGTCGTCGAGGAGGGACTGGAGCGGCGGCATGCGTTCCTCTCGATGCTCCGGCCCGGTCAGGGGGCCTTCGGGTTGACGAAGCGGCAGCGGTCCCGGACCGGGCACCGCTCGTGCTCGGGGTTGCGCGCGTGGCAGATCGCGCGGCCGTGGTGGATGAGCAGGACGTGTGCGGCGTACATCTCGTCGGGCTCGAGGAGCGCGAGGAACAGGTCATGCGCCTGGTCGGCCGTCGCGCGGGGCGGGATGAGCCCGATGCGCTGCGACACGCGCTCCACGTGCCGGTCGACGGGCATGAGCGGCGTGCCGAAGCAGAACAGCAGCAGGATCGAGGCGGTCTTGCGGCCGATGCCGTCGATCGAGGTCAGCCAGTCGCGCGCCTCGAGCGCCGGCAGCTCGCCCAGGAACTCGAGCGAGTGGTCGCCACGCTCTGCGCGGATCCGGGCGAGGGCGGCCTGGATCCGGGGCGCCTTCTGCGGGGCCAGGCCGCCGGGCCGGATGACGTCGATCAGCTCCTCGACCGGCGCGAGCTCGATGCGCAGCCAGTCGGGGGCGGTGCCCGGCGGCAGGCCGCGCCCGCCCCAGCCGATGCCCGGACGGTGGTCCTCGAGCGGCCCGGTGCCGGGATACGCCTCGCGCAGCCGCTGGAAGGCCTGCTCGGCGTTCACGTCAGCGGTGTTCTGGGTGAGGATCGTGAGCACGAGCTCGCTCGTGGGGTCGAGGCGCCGCTCCCACACGGGCGTGCCGTCGCGCGCGGCGAGCTGTTCCAGGACGTAGGCGGTGAGGCCGGGGCGGTACCGGCGGAGCCGGGATGCCCAGGCCTTCGCGGGATCCGGCGGGCGGCGCCTCCGCCTGGGGCGCGCCTTCGTGGTCGGTCGAGGGGCGGCCGGGCGCGGGCGGGTGGCGGGCTGCGGCCCGAGCGTGTCCGTCATGCCCGGCCAGTGCCGATCGAAACCAGCCGCGCGATCCGCTCCGCGGCGCGCTCGAGGGGCGCGGTCCCGGCGGCGATGAGCTCGTCCAGGGTGGCCGGTCCCTCGGCCATCGGCACCGCGACCGCGCCGACCGCGGCGAGCGCCTCGATTCCCTCGGGCGTGACGCCGCCGCCGAGGGCGATGCACGCCGTTCCGGCGTCCCGGGCGCGCCGGGCCACGCCGAGCGCGGTCTTCCCGAACGCCGTCTGGGCATCGATCCGGCCCTCGCCGGTGACGACGATGTCGGCCTCGCGGATCGCGTCGGCCGCGCCGGTCGCCTCGAGGACGAGATCGACACCCGGGCGCAGCGCGAAGGAGCGGAACCGGTCCTGGATCGCGAGCAGGCCGAACCCGGTGCCGCCGGCCGCGCCGGCGCCGGGCGTGTCCCGCTCCTGCCGCCCGGTGGCCCACTCGAGGGCGTCGGCCCAGTCGCGAAGCGACGCGTCGAGCTGGGTGACCTGCTCCGGGCTGGCCCCCTTCTGCGGACCGTACGTCGCCGCGGCGCCGTGCTCGCCGAGCAGCGGGTTCGTGACGTCGCACGCGACGCGCAGCTCCACCTCGGCGAGCCGTGGATCGAGCGTCTCGAGCCGGATCACCGGCCAGTCCGAGAAGTCCGCGCCGAGCTCACCCAGGATTCCCGCGCCCCCGTCCGTCGTGGCGCTGCCGCCGATGCCCAGGTCGATCCGCCGGATCCCGGCGTCGAGGACCGCGCGGAGGACCTGCCCGGTGCCGGCCGTGGTCGCGCGCATCGGATCCCGCTCGTCCGGAGCGACCCGCGACAGGCCGCTCGCCGCGGCGAGCTCGACGACGGCCGCGGCGCCGTCCGCGCGGGCGAGCCAGCGGGCGTTCACCGGGCGTCGCAGCGGGTCGAGCGCCTGGGTCTCGCGCCACGCCCAGCCGCCCGCGGCGGCGATCGCCTCGAGCGTCCCCTCACCACCGTCGGCGAGCGGCGCGAGGCGGATCCTGTCGTCGGGCCGCGCCCGGTGCCAGCCGTCGGCGATCGCCTGCGCGACCTGGACCGAGGTCAGCGTGCCCTTGAACGAATCCGGCGCGACGAGGACGCGGAGCGCGGGGGCGTCGACCACCGGCCGATCAGCGCCCGAGGGGCTCGAGCCCGGCGGCATGCGCCACCCCGGCACCCGACTCGCGCCGGCGCTCGAGGTACTCGGGGATGCGGATCATCGGCGGGCGCTCGTGATCGGCGAGCTCGATGACCTCGAGCGACAGCCGCCCGCGTCCCGACCGGGGCAGCTTCATCGTGGAGCCGAGCTCGGCGAACAGGCGGGCCCGGCGTCGCTCCTCGAGTCGCTTCATCACCGCCTGGAGGATGACGAACGACATCCGCGACAGGCCCTCGAGCTCCTGGTTCCGGTGGACGCGCCGCTCGAGGTCCACCTGGCCGAGGCCCTCGATCCCGACGCGCTCCGCGGCGTCGATGAGGTGCCCGATCTCCACGGCGTAGCCGGTGAAGAACGGGATCGCCTCGAGCAGCGTCCGACGACCCGCGTACTCGCCCGCGAGCGGCTGGATGAGCCCCGAGAGCTCCGGGAAGAACAGGTTGATGAGCGGCCGGGCGACGAGCTCCGTGACCCGTCCGCCGCCACCCTCCTTGAGCACGCCGCCCTCGACGATCGGCCGCTGGTAGTAGCCCTTGACGTACTGCAGTCGCGGCTCGTGGAGCAGCGGACCGAGCGTGCCGTACACCATCCTCGAGTGCCAGTTGCGGACGTCCGTGTCGGCCCACACGATGAGGTCGCCCGAGGTCTCGTAGAGCGACTTCCAGAGGGCCTCGCCCTTGCCACGGTACGAGCCGTAGCGGGCGAGGACGTCGGGGTGCTGGACGACCCGCGCGCCTTCCTCGGCGGCGATCTCCCGCGTCCGATCGGTGGACGCCGAATCGATCACGAGGATCTCGTCGAGCAGGGGGTAGCGCTCCTGCATCTCGCGCGTCGCCCGGCGGACGATCGGCCCGATCGTGCCCTCCTCGTCGAGCGTCGGCAGGACGAGGCTGATCGTGAGCCCCTGCTTCTCCTTGAGCTGGGTCAGCCGCGCGAGGTCGGCGAACTCCCCGTGGTGGAAGTTCGCCTCCGCGAACCAGCGCTCCACGCGCGCCGGCACCGCCCGGGCCTCCTCCGCGGCCTTGTCAGCGGCGGCAAGGGTCTCGGCGCGCTGGGCGAGCTGCTCGAACGTCTGGCGGCCGATCTGCTCGCGGGTCTTCACGACGATCACGGACGGCCGCGCACGCTGGGCGATTGCCTCGGGCAGCGCGCCGAACAGCGTCCCGTCGGAGTCGCCGGGCACCGCGGACGCGCCCATGACCACGAGGTCCGCGCGCTCCGCCTCGCGCAGGATCGCCTGGCGCACGTTGGATGCCTCGCGGACGAGCGGCTCGGCCGCGCCGCGGACGTGCAGCTTCACGAACGCGGCGAGTGCGTGCTCGGCCTGGGCGCGCACCGCCTGGGTGATGTTCGGCGGCACGAGGTGGAGGACGACGACCGTTCCGCCATGCCGTTGCGCGAGCGCGTCGCCGTAGCGCAGCGCGAGCTCGGCGTGGGGCCCGCCCCGGACCGGCACGAGGACGCGCCGGATGTCGCGCGACCCGCGCTGCTTGACGACCGCGATGTCGCACGGTGATTCCCGGACGACCTCGTCGATCGTGGGGCTGAACACCGGCGTCGAGTGGCCGTCGCGGCCGGCGCCGGACTTGCCGCCCCAGCCGAAGATGATGAGGTCCGCCTCCTGCTCGGCGGCTGCCTCGACCACACCCTCCGCCGCGTGGCGCCCGATCCGCACGATGGGATGGATCGCCGTGCCCTCCGGCGCGTAGTCGAGGACGCGCTGGAGGAGCCGCCGGGCGTGGCGGGCGCGCGTCGCTCCCTCGGACAGGGGCATGCCCTCGGGGACCTCGACGATCCCGAGCGCGGTCAGCTCTCCCGTCCGCGGCTCGAGGAGCGATGCGCCGATCCGGACGAGCTCCTCGGCGGTGAGCGGATTGGCGACCGGGATGAGGATCCGCGCGGGCAGCGGATGTGCCGAGATCACGCGCGGGTCCACCGGTCGACGAGGTAGCCCTTCAGCAGCTCGAACTCCCGTGCCTGGCGCTCCACCCGCTCCTCCGCCTGGTCCGTGGTCTGGTGCCGGTTCTCGATGACGAACGAGCCCACCCGCCCGAAGTAGACGGGCACGAGCGCGGCGACGAGCGGCGCGAGCTCGGCCGTCTCCCGGGCGCTGATGACGAGGTCGTAGATGACCTTCGCCCACAGGTCGTCCGGGAAATGGAACGACGAGAGCGCCTCGGCCATCTCCAGCGTCGTCGCGTTGCGGCTGCCGCCGCCGTCGCCGGTCACGCCCAGCTTCACGCGTGCCGCGTCGGCGAGCTTGCCCGCCTCGCGGGCGAGGACGAGCACCGTGTCCGCGTTGTCCGGGGCGATCATCCTGCGCCAGGTGTCCTCGAGCGTCAGCGAGCCGGCGTGGAACTCGGACAGGAGGCGGATCGCGTTCACCTCCAGCGGCGGGGGGTCGATGATCCGCTCGAAGCCGTACGCGGGAACGTCATGGGAGCCCCGCACGGGCAGCCACCGGTCGGCGTGCTCGACCGCGAGCCGGAGGATGGTGGACACGACCTGGCGGAACATCGGCCCGAGGTCCGCGCCGGGGTCCTTCGGGTCGTGGACCTTCGCGCCGAGCCTGGTCTGGCACACCGCGTAGCCGCCCGCGAGCGCGGACGTCGTCATCCAGATGTCGATCCCGAACTTGCTGACGTCCTCGGTCCAGTCGTCGAGCGTGAGGTAGTGGCGCACGAGGTCGCCACTGACGCCGAAGTCGCCGCCGATCGGCTGCCGGATCCGGTGGCCGTACAGCGCGCGGGTCAGCGGGTACGTGACGGTGTTCGTGATCGTGCCGTCGTACTTGTAGCGGGAGTAGAGCGGCGCGACGTAGTCGTAGCCGCCCTTGAGGATCGGCCCGGCGAGGAGCTCGATCCATTCCGGCACGATCGAGCGCAGGTCGCTGTCCACGACGACGAGCGCCTGGACCTCGAGCGCGGCCGCCATCTCGAAGATCGCCCGCAGCGCGGCGCCCTTGCCGCCGGTACCGTCGATCTCGGGGTAGGTGAGCGTGACCCGGTCGAGGCGGTTCGTGGGCCGGACGAGGAGGATCTGCTCGACGTAGTCCGGCGGCTCGGTCTCGACGACCACGCGCTGGGTGCCGTCGGGCGATCCGGCGTCGGAGTTGACGAGAACCGGCCGCAGGTCCGGGAAGTACTGGACGAGGCCCGCATGGGCCGCGCGCACGACGTAGCCGATCGTTGCCGCGTTCTTGAAGGACGGGATGCCGACCATGATGTCGGCCCGACCGAGGCGGGCGATCTCCTCCCGGATCGCGGGCGTCAGTGTCGTCGAGGGCACCTGCCCACCGTACCAGAGGGTCGAGGGCGGGCGCTCAGACGCCCGACCCGGGGCTCGCGCCGGGTCGCGGGGTGGTGGTCGGCGCGGGGGCGATGGCCCACGCGTCACTGTCCTCGCCGGGACGGTAGCGGCTGTTCGCCCCCTTGTACGCGAGCTGCATGAAGCCGAGCGATCGCCAGGCGAGCAGGGAGCCGCCCGCCGATGGCCGGACGTACGCCGTGCGGCGGACGAGCTCGGATTCCGCGAGCACCGCCTCGAGCAGCCGCTTGCGCTCGAGGAGCGGCACGTCGAGCAGCGGCTCCCCGTCGAGCCACAGGAGATCGGTGGCGACGAATGCGGTGGGCTGCGCGAACAGCGTCGGGGGCAGCTGGTCCCCGGCGGCCTGCGCCCGGACAGCGTCGCCGCGCTCGCGGACGAGCCGCTCGCGCCGCTCGCCGAGCGAGCCGAAGAGCAGGCGGCGGGGCCGGAACCTGACCTCCTCCGGCTCGGGCCACGCGCCCTCGCCGGTGGCGAGCGCTTCGGGGGTGACGACGCCCTCGGCGACGATCGCGTCGGCGAGGAGCGCGCTCGCGAGCTGCGCCCGGAGCGTGGCCGGGAGCTCGAGCAGGCGGCCGTCGTGGACGAGCTCGGCGCGGCCCGGCGTGAGCGCGGCGAGGACGCGCGGGCCGGTCCACAGGGGCTCGACGAGCGGATCGCGGATCGGTCGCAGGCCGCGCCGCCCGAACCCCTGCGGGCGCCACGCGATCGCGATCCGGACGGGGTCCAGCTCGACAGTCACGCCCGTATCATCGCCCCGTGGCGACCGCCCACGCGACTCCCGTCACCGCGTCACCCGCCACGGACCCGAACCTCCGCGCCCCGGCCCAGGCGGCGTGGGTGCTGTACGACTTCGCGAACACGATCTTCTCGTTCGCGGTCGTGTCGGGCGCGATCGGGCTGTGGCTGACCGACGACGCGCGGTACGGCGAGGCGACCGGAAGCCTGCTGCTCTCGATCGCCATCGCCCTGAGCGTGGGCCTGAACGCGCTCGTGTCCCCGATCCTCGGCGCGCTGTCCGACCGCGGCGGTCGCCGGCTGCCGTTCCTGTTCGCGTTCACCGCGCTGTGCGTGGCGCCCACGATGCTCATCGCGGGCAGCGGGCCGGTCATCGGCCTGCTCCTGTTCGTGCTCGCGAACTTCGCCTACCAGAGCGCGCTCATCTACTACGACGCCTCGATCAAGCTCGTGTCCACCCCGGCGACCCGCGGCCGGCTGAGCGGCATCGGCACGGGGATCGGGTACTGCGGGACCGTCGTCGTCGGGCTGCTGATCTTCTTCCTCGACGTGCCTGTCGAGGCGAGGTTCGTGCTCGCGGCCGTGCTCTACGGGCTGTTCGCGATCCCGATCTTCCTGTTCGTCCGGGAACCCCGGCCGGCCGCCGCGTCGGGCCTCTGCATCGGCGACGTCCTGCGCTCCTGGAACCAGCTGCGGGCCACGATCGCCCACGCCCGAGAGGTGCCGGGACTGCCGCGGTTCCTGCTCGGCCGCTTCTTCTATACCGACGCCGTGAACACGATCATCGTGGTGATGAGCGTGGTATCGGTCCGCGCGGTGGGCCTGACGCCGACCGTGACCAACCTCGTGCTCCTCTCGCTGACCGTCGTCGCGATCCTGATGGCGTTCGTGTGGGGCCGGCTGACCGACCGGATCGGCCCGCGGCGGACGCTGCTCATCGTGCTGGCGTCATGGGCCGTGGGGCTCGTGCTCGGAAGCTTCTCGCTGGCGCTGAATACGACCGATCCGGCGACCGGAAACCCGATGCCGACGACGATCGGGCTGGGGCTGTTCCTCGTGGCCGGGGCGATCCTCGGTTCCGGGCTGGGTGGCGTCCAGGTCGCCGACCGGGTGTTCATGGTCCGGCTCTCCCCGCCCGAGCGGGTAGGCGAGTTCTTCGGGGTGTACGGGCTCGTGGGCAAGGCGTCGCAGGTCCTCGGCCAGCTCCTGTACGGGATCACGCTCGCGCTGTTCCTCGAACCACTCGGGATCGGCGCGTACCAGCTCGCGATCCTGAGCCTGATCGTGACGATGCTCATCGGCGTCTGGCTCGTGTGGCCGGTGAGCGATCGCTGGGCGGGCTCGGGCGAGGTGGAGGCCGTGGACGGGGGTGCGGGCGCGCGGCCGGCGAACGCCTGACCTAGCCCTCGTAGCCGGCCGGGTGGGCCTGCCGCCACGCCCACGCCGAGCCGATCATCTCCTCGAGCGTGGACCGGCGCGGGGTCCAGCCCAGCACCTCGCGGGCGCGCTCGTTCGTGGCGAGCAGGACCGGCGGGTCGCCCGGCCGGCGCGGCCCCACGGTGTGGGGGACGGGCCTCCCGACCACCCGCTTGGCGGCCGCGAGGACCTCCCGCACGGAGAACCCGCTGCCGCTGCCCAGGTTGCATACGAGCTGGCCGCGTGTGGTCCCGTGGCGGTCGATCCGCGGATCGTCGGGTGCTGTCGCCGCGAGCGCCTCGAGGTGGGCGTCGGCGAGATCGGCCACGTGGATGTAATCGCGGATCGCGGTCCCGTCGGGCGTCGGGTAGTCCTCGCCGAACACGGTGAGCGGCCGGCCGCCGGATGCGGCGGCGAGGAGGTTCGGGATCAGGTGGGTCTCGGGGTCGTGCACCTCGCCCAGGCGCTCCGTCGCCCCGGCCACGTTGAAATAGCGCAGGACGACGCTTCGCATGCCGTAGGCCTCGCCGTACCAGCGCAGCGCACCCTCGAACGTGCGCTTCGTCTCGCCGTACGGGTTGATCGGGCGGAGCGGGGCATCCTCCGGGATCGGTGTCGCATCGGGCATTCCGTAGACGGCGGCCGTCGAGCTGAACACGACGCGCGTGACACCGGCGTCGCGCGCCGCCTGGA
>DASSPX010000136.1:0-5232 GCA_035699445.1 Candidatus Limnocylindrales bacterium
CCCAACGGCGAGACTCGTGACCGCCAGCGCCGCGGCGATGCTCGTCGCCACGCGCGCCAGCCTCGACGGATCCAGCCGGCCGGGGCCGCACATGCCGTCGATGCTCGCACGACGGCGTCGAGAGCGTGGGCGGCAACGTGGGGGCGATCGCGATCTTGAGCGTCCCTTGAGGGCCGGACGGCCCGTCGGACGGCTGCACGCGTGACTGCTCGGCTACCGTGTCGTGCGGCCCCGCGGGACGCCGGGTCCACGGAGGCTGCACGCAGGTGATCGGTGGTCGCCGGCCCTTGGCCGGTCAGAAGCTCGGGGACAGGCGCGTACGGGTCGCCCGACCCCACGCGATGTATTTCCGATACGCGGGCCCGAACCAGCTGATCGCGAAACCGGAGGCCTCGGCGCCGCGCACGCCGCTCGAGCGCGCCGCGGCACGCGTCAAGGCACTCCTGATCGGCCGGCCGCTCGCCACCGAGGAAGAGGTCGGCGAGCGGCTCTCGAAGCGCAAGGCGCTCGCGATCTTCAGCTCGGACGCGATCAGCTCGTCTGCCTACGCGACCGAGGAGATCCTTCGGGTCCTCGTCCTCGCCGGCGCCGCCGCGTTCGTCGTCTCGGTCGAGGTCGCGATCGCGATCGCGCTCCTGCTGGCGGTGGTTGCACTGTCGTACCGCCAGGTCTGCCTCGCGTTTCCCAGCGGCGGTGGCGCGTACGCGGTCGCCCGCGCCGAGCTCACGCCGCTGCTGTCGCTCGTGGCCGCGGCCGCGCTGCTGATCGACTACGTGATGACCGTCGCGGTGTCGAGCGCCTCGGCGGTTGACCAGCTGATCTCGCTCAGCCCGGGGCTCAACCCGTTCCGGGTCGAGATCGCCATCGGCGCGATCGCCGTCATCACGGTGGCGAACCTCCGTGGCCTGCGGGAGTCCGGCAACATCTTCGCGGTGCCCACGTACCTGTTCGTGGGGCTCGCGCTACTCATCGTCGTCCAGGGTGTGCTCGCGATCGTGGGCGGGACGGTGGAGCCCTGGCCGCGACAGGCCGAGGCGGTGACGCTCGGCACGGAGCCGATCGGGCTGCTCCTCCTGCTGCGCGCATTCGCCTCGGGCTCCGTCGCATTGACCGGCACGGAGGCGATCGCCAACGGCGTGCCGGCGTTCAAGCCCCCCGAGTCGCGGAATGCCGCTGGCACGATGCTCGCGATGGCGGCGCTGCTGGCAATCCTGTTCGTCGGCATCACCCTCGTGGCCGATGCCTACGCGATCGTGCCGTCCGAGGAAGGGACCGGCGGCCCGACGGTGATCGCGCTCGTCGCGCAGACGGCGTTCGGGGCCGGCACGCCCCTGTTCTGGACGTTCCAGCTCGCGACCGCGCTCATCCTGTTCCTCGCCGCCAACACCTCGTTCAACGCCTTCCCGCGACTCGCCGCGCTCCTGGCCATCGACGGCTACATGCCACGTCAGCTCGCGTTCCGGGGCGACCGGCTCGCGTTCTCCTGGGGGATCGTGCTCCTTGCCGCGGTGGCTGCGGCGCTGCTGGCGGCGTTCGGCGGGATCACGACGTTCCTCATCCCGCTGTACTCGGTCGGGGTGTTCGTGTGCTTCACGATCAGCCAGGCGGGGATGGTTTGGCACTGGTACCGGCGGCGCCCGACCGGCTGGTGGTGGCGGATGGGGATCAACGCCGTGGGCGCCGCGCTCACGCTCGTCGTCCTGCTCGTCGTCGCCGGGGTCAAGTTCGTCCACGGGGCATACCTCGTCGTGATCCTCATCCCCGTGCTCGTCGCCCTGATGCTGTTCGTGAACCGGCAGTACACGGCTGCCCGCCGCCAGCTTGCGATCCGTCCCGACTTCGTCGCGAGTGAACCCCGCCGCGAGCAGCGCGCGGTCGTTCCGGTCCCGGGGCTCAATCGCGCGGTCATCCAGGCCGTGAACGTCGCCCGGACGATCGCGGACGACGTCCGTGCGGTCTACGTCAGCGACGACCCCGACGCGGCGACCGTGATGCGCGAGCAGTGGGAGCGCCAGGTGCCCGACGTGCCGCTCGTGGTCGTCGAGTCACCGTACCGGGCCCTCGTCGGACCGCTGCTCGCGTTCCTCACGGTCCTCGACGAGGCCTGGCCGCCGGACCGGCCGGAGCCGGTCACGTTCGTCGTCGTCCCCGAGTACGTGGCACGGCACTGGTGGGAGCGGATCCTCTACAACCAGTCGGTCCGACGGCTCCGGGCGGCGATGCTCGGGCGGCCGCACACGGTGGTCGTCCTCGTCCCGTACCGCCGGGAGGAGCCCGCCGCGGCCACGGTGCTATCGTGAGCCACGTGCCCGCCGCGACCAGCACACCCCGCCCGTCGCGCGGCATCCAGCGCACCGCGGAGAGCGCCTGAGTGGGCGAGACCCCGATACCCGCGTTTCGTGTCGCCGTGCTCGCCCTGTCCGGCGGGCCGACGGACAAGTCGATCGTGTCGCTCGCGTGCGAGCTCGCCCGACCCCAGAAGGCGCAGCTCGTCGGCGTTCACGTCGTCGAGATCGACTGGACCCTGCCGCTCGACGCCGACGTGGCCGGCCACAGTGAGGAGGCTCAGCGGGTGCTCGACGTCGCGGAGGCCGTCGCCGAGCACGCGAAGTACCAGCTCGAGCCGGTGCTGCTCCAGGCCCGCGACGTCGGCGCGGCGCTCGTCGACGAGGCCGCCGAGCGCGGCGCGGACGTCCTCCTCGCCGGGCTCCCCTTCCGGCGCCGGTTCGGCGGCGACTTCGCCGTGGGCCGGACGATCCCGTACGTTCTCAAGAACGCCCCGTGCGCCGTGTGGGTGGTGCGCGAGGCGATGCCACAGGAGCCAGCATGAAGACGGTCATCGTGGGCTGCGGCCGCGTCGGCGCCGGGCTCGCCGACGTCCTCGATCGCGCCGGGCATGAAGTCACGATCATCGACCGGACGACGACGGCGTTCGACCGGCTGCCCTCGACGTTCGGCGGCACCGCGGTGCGCGGCGACGGCACGGACGAGGACGTCCTCCGTCGCGCCGGCGCCGAGGGTGCCGACCTGTTTCTCGCGCTCACGGAGGGCGACAACCGGAACATCATGGCCGCGCAGCTCGCCGTCGAGGCGTTCGGGGCGCGACGGACGATCGCCAAGGTGAACGACCCCGTCCGCGCTGAGGCCTACGGTCATCTCGGGATCGCCACGCTGTGCCGGACGACCCTGATGATGAGTGCCGTGCTCGAGGGCTTCGGCCTCGCGGACGGCCTCGGACCGGGGCTGATCGAGGCCCGTCCGCACGCCCATGGCCACGAGGGCGAGGCCGGGTCGGACGCGCCTGCCTCGACGACGGCCCCGGGAGCGCCGGCCGGCGCGGCACCCGGCGCACGGGAGGGCTGAGCGATGTTCGTCCTGGTCGTTGGGGGCGGGAAGGTCGGCTACTACCTGACCCGGGAGTTGATCGAGGCCGGCCACGAGGTCGTCCTCATGGAGAAGGACCGCGGCCGCGCGGACCAGATCGCGGACGAGATCGGGTCCGTCGTCATCCCGCACGACGGCTGCGAGGGCAAGTACCTCAAGGAGGCGGGCGCGAACCGCGCTGACATCGTGGCCGCCGTGACGGGCGACGACGAGGACAACCTCGTGATCTGCCAGATGGCGAAGCACCACTTCGACGTCCCGCGCACGATCGCGCGCGTGAACAACCCGAAGAACGAGGGGCTGTTCCGGCACCTGGGGGTGGACGACATCGTGAGCCCCACCCGGATGATCCTCGGCTCGATCGAGCAGGACATCCCGGTCCATGAGCTGCTCCATCTTGCCGCGCTCGGGGACAACGAGCTCGAGATCATCGAGGCGCATCTCCAGGAGGGATCGCCCGCGATCGGGCGGGCGATGCGCGACCTGCGCATCCCCGAGGGGTGCTCGCTGTTCGCCGTCATCCGCGATGGGGTCGCGGCGCCGCTCCGGCCGGATACCGTCCTGCAGGAGGGCGACAAGGTGATCGCGATCGGCCGGACGGAGTGCGAGGGCGCGCTCCACGAGCAGCTCATCGGCGAGCCGGCGTCCGTCGACGGCTGACGGAGCGGGCGCCGCCGGCGTCCGCGCCAGACCGGCACGGATTTCCCGTCCGGCGGGACAGACACCGCGCCGGAGGCTCCCGGAAGCCATGAGCCGCGGCCGTCGTCGCGGTCGGCGCGCGTGGCCGCGGGCTCTGAACGCGCGAATGCTCGAGGTCGCGACCTCCGGCCGCTCCATGTCGACCGCCGCTTGCTCCTCTCTGTCCCGCGAGACGGGATTCCCGACCCGCTCTCCCGGTTCACGGTGCGCCGCGGCACCACGAGGCGTGCACGCGTCCTTCGGGTGACAGCGCGGTGACGACGGGTGGCTACGGTTCGCGGTCCACCCGAACACGAGGAGCCGAGATGAGGGTCCAGCCCATTCGTCGACTGGTCGTCGCGCTGGCGACCGCGGGCGCGCTGCTGTCCGCGCTGGCCCCGGTAACGTCCGGGACGATCGCCGAGCGGGAGTCGGGCACCTTCACCGACGCGTTCAGCTACCCCTGCGGCGCGGACATCGTCGACGTCACCGGCTCCGGCACGTTCAACTTCATGGCCCGACTGGGCAAGAACAAGGACGACGATGCGTTCTTCGGCCACAACCGGTACGACGGACGGGAAACGCACGTTCGCCGCAGCGACGGGGCGACGTTCCACCTCGAGTACGCGGGCACCTTCCAGGAGGGTCGGGCGACGCGCGTGTCGGGGAGCGTGTTCGAGTTCAGCGCCGTGGACGCGTTCCGCATCCGCGTCACCGACGAGGACGGCAACCTCTTGATGTTCGATCGCGGGTCGATCCGAGCGGTCATCCATTTCGACACCCTCGGCGACGACGAGGTCGGCGGCGAGTTCGTGGCGCTCATCCACGAGAAGTTCAACGGTCCGCATCCGCTCGCCGTCACGGAGTTCTGCGACCTGTTCGACTGATCCGCCCCGCCCGACGCGCCCGCCGCTCGCGCGCCCCGCGGCGGCGGTGGCAACTCCGGGGTCAGTCCTGCTGTCCCGACTCTTGACAATGCCATTGTCAGCCTTCTAGCATCCGGGTGCAGAAGCCGGCGTGGATGTCCGGCACCCATGCAGGAGGTTCGACGATGACTCTGATGCGTCGCCCGTCGCCCTTCGGCGACTTCCTCACGCTCCGTCAGGCCGTCGATCGGATGTTCGACGAGCCCTTCTACCGGCCGTTCCACGGCGGGTCGGACCTCGGCGC
>DASSPX010000137.1:0-6864 GCA_035699445.1 Candidatus Limnocylindrales bacterium
CCCTTGTCGATCGCGCCCTGCCGGATGCGCTCCGGCTCCTCCCGCAGGCGCTGCAGCCCGACGCTCATGCCGCCTCCTCGCCGGCCGCCCGCAGCCGCTCGGTCACCGTATCCGCGGGGAGGCTCGCCAGCAGCCAGCCGGCGCGCGGTCCGTTCGGGCGGCCGAGGAACGCCGCATACAGCGCGCCGAACGCGCGCTTCTGCTCGAGCCCGCGCTCGTTTGCGAGGGCGAAGATGAGCGCCTGCCACGCCTCGCCGGACCCGGGCCGATCCTGCCGGGCGCGGTCCGCGAGGGCGGCGAGGTACGCCCGCTGGTCCCGATCGAGCGCGGCAACGTCGTCGGGGAGCGTGTCGCGGACCGCGACGATCGCCCGTTCGGGGGCGTAGATCTCCAGCCAGCGCCGCACGGCGTCGCGGCGCTGATCGAGGATCGCCCGCTCCCGTTCGGTCAGCGGCGCACCCTTCTCGGCCGCGACGCGCTCCTGCACGTCGACCCCCGGCACCTGCGCGAGCAGCGCGAGGTGGGCGAACGGCGGCCGGTAGGCACCCGCCTCCAACGCGATGTCGGCGTCCTGGTCGAGCAGCGAGTACCGGAAGATGCCTTCGAAGCCCGACGGCAGCTCGCCCTTCACCTCGCGCCCGGCCGTCGCGGCCGCGAGCCGGTCGAACTCGTCGAACAGGCGCGGGATCGCGTCCGTGCCGTCCGGATCGAACTCGATGACCTCGTTCGGCCGGTGACGGATGAACAGGAACCGCAGCTGCTCGGGCGGGATCACCTCGGTGATCTCGTGTGCCGCGGCGCCGCGACCCTTCGACGTCGACATCTTCCGGCCGCCGATGTTCAGGAACTCGTAGGGCACGTTGAGCGGCGGCTCCCGCTCGAACACCTCGCGCGCGATCGCGTCCGACCGATCGCGCGACCCGCCGGCCGTCGAGAGGTCCTTGCCGCACGGCTCGATCGTCACGCCGAACAGCGACCACTGCGCCGCCCACTCGAGGTTCCAGGGCAGCTTCGCCGCTCCTCCGAATGGCGCCACCCGGCCGGTCCAGCCGCATCCGCGCGCCCACTGGACGAGGTCCGGCCGGCACGCGACGTTGACCGTCGAACCGTCCCAGTCGGTCGCCAGCGTGGTGCCGATCTTCCCGCAGCTCGGACAGATCACGCTCACCGGCAGCCACACGTCGGGATGGCGGACATTCGCCACACGGCGGTAGATGTCGCGCACGACATCGGCGCGGTCGAGCGCCGTCCGGATGAACGGGTCGAGCTGACCCGTGGGATAGATCTCGGACATCCAGTAGTAGCGGTCGGGATGGATGCCCAGCCCCGCGAACGTGTCGATGAACACCTGTGCGTGGTGTCGTGCATACGAGGCGTGGCCGTCGCCGACCTCGTCCGGGATGTGGGCGAGCGGCCGCCCCATCTCGCGCTCGACGGCGTCCGGCGTGAGCAGCGCCTGCGCGTCCATCGGATCCATGTCGTCGACACCGTAGAGCAGCGTCGTCGGGATGCCCCGCGCCCGCAGGGCGCGGACGATGACGTCCAGGATCACCGGCCCGCGCAGGCTGCCGACGTGGACGGTGCCCGAGGGCGTCTTCGAGTCGTTGACCACCTGCGGTCCCTCGACCCGCGCCGCCAGCTCATCGGCCCAGTCCATACTTACCGGCAACCTCGATGATCGCCTGTCAATCGCTCCCGAGGACCGAGGCGACGCTCCGCGAGCCATCGGCCCGAGGATGCGTCAGGAAATCTCGACGATCCGGTACGCGAAGTCGCCCGCGGGCACCTTCACGGTGACCTTGTCGCCCTTCTTGCGGCCGAGCAGCGCACGCCCGACGGGCGATTCGTTGGAGATCCGGCCCGACGACGGGCTGGCCTCGGCCGAGCCGACTATCGTGAACGTCTCCTGACCGTCCTCGCCATCGACGACGACCGTCGAACCGACGGCCACGTGGTCCGTGGCGTGATCGTCGCCGATGATCGTGGCGTTCTTGATCAGCGCCTCGAGCGTCTGGATCCGACCCTCGACGAACGCCTGCTCGTTCTTCGCATCCTCGTATTCGGCGTTCTCGCTGAGATCGCCGTGCTCCTTCGCATCGTGGATGCGCGCCGCCACCTCGGGACGTCGCACCGTGACCATCTCCTCGAGCTCCGCGCGGAGCTTCTCGAGACCGTCACGAGAGAGGTAGGTGGGCTTGCTGTTCACGCGGTCTGAACCCCCGAGGGACGCTTTGGATGGGCGGGCGCCGCACCAGTTGGGGTGGTCGATAACGAAAGAACCCCGGGCGTCCGCGGCCGTCGGCCGGCGCCCAAGGTTCCGGAAGATCGGCGCGTATCCTAGCCGCGCCACCAGGGGGTGTCAAAGCGGGGACCGCCCGCCGACCGGTACCAACGACCCACGGACGATCGTCCGGTCGGGCCGCTACGGTCCGGAACATGGGCATCGAGTTCGCCGGCTACGCGGGTGACTGCCGCATCTTCGGCCGCGTCGCGAGCCTCGGCGAGCGCCTCACCGACCTCCTGAACGCGGGTGACCGCATCGTCGTGCGCGATGCGCGCCTCGTGAGCCTCGTCGACGGGCACACGATCGAGGTCCCGGAATGCCCCGTGGAGGCGACCGAGCTGTACGCCGCGATCGCCCACGGTCCGCGCGGGCTCCGGGCGCAGCGGGTGCGAACGGACCAGCACCGGATCCGCCTGGGTGTCGGCCCCTACCTCGTGCTGGGCGAGCTGCACTCCCCGCCCGACGCGGACCCGATCGCGGACGTCCTGCGCCGGCCTGCGATGGTGCCGCTGACGAACGCGACGATCACGTACCAGTTCGCGGGTCGCCCCGAGGCCGAGGACGTGGGCACGATCATCGTCAACCGCCTGCTCACCGAGTGGATCGCGCCCGTGGGGGGAGCCGAAGAGGCGTTCCCGGGCGTGCGGGTCGTGCGGCGGATGCAGCTCAAGGACTTCACGGGGGCGACGGCGGACTGACTCGCCGTGGCACGTCGCCGTCCGCGGGCGTCCGCCCGACCCGTGTGCCTGGCGCACCATCTGTCGCCCCGGGGCGACCAGCCGTGCCTGGCATACACATCCGCCTCCCGAGCCGGCCCGGCGGGCTTCGTTTCGGCCCGTTCGTGTACCGCATGCACGGTCCATCGCCGACACCCGACCCACTGGTGCACCTGGCTCACAGCGGGTCGTTCGTCGCCCCCGGAGCGCCGCGCCCTATCCGGTTAGGCTCACCAGCCGCCGCTTCGCGCGCTGGAGCGCGCCGCGGTCCGCGCACGCGACGAACACCGTGTCGTCGCCCGCGATCGACCCCACGACCTCCGGCCACCGGGCGCGATCGAGAGCCGCCGCGATCGGATGCGCGGAGCCGGGCAGGGTGCGCAGCACCAGCAGCACCCCCGCGTCCCGGATCTCCACCGGCAGATCACGGAACAGCGCCCGCAGCCGATCCTCGCCGGTGGCGTCCTGATCGCTCAGGCGCGGGGGCAGCGCGTACGCGTGGATCCCGCCGCGGACCGCCTTGACGAGCCCCAGCTCGGCGACGTCCCGGCTGATGGTCGCCTGCGTGGTCCGGAAGCCGCGCTCCCGGAGTGCCGCGGCGAGCTCGGCCTGGGTCCGGATCGGCCGCTGGACGACGAGGTCCCGGATCGCCTGCTGGCGGAGCTGCTTCATGACCTCCATCGAGGCGGACCTTACGCCTGCAGCCAGGCGACGACGACCACCGCCGCGACGACGAGCCGATACGCGACGAACGCGTCGAACGATCGGGTGCGCAGGTAGCGCAGCAGGACGGCGATCGCGAGCAGCCCCGAGACGAACGACGCGACGACGCCCACGAGGAGCGGCGCGATCGCGGCCTCCACCGCCCCGTCGCCGGTCGCGAGGCTGACCAGCTCGTACCCGGCGGCGAGCGCCGTGATCGGCGTCGCCATGAGGAACGCGTAGCGGGCGGCTGCCGGCCGGTCGAGCCCCGCGAACAGCGCCGCCGACATCGTGGCCCCGCTGCGGGACACGCCCGGGATGAGCGCGATCGCCTGCGCGAGGCCGATTCCGGCCGCGCCCGCGAAGCCCAGCTGGTCGATCCCGCGGGAGCGCGAGCCCCAGCGATCCGCCAGCCACAGGACGCCCGCGAACACGACGAGCATCGTGACGACGAGTCCGGGCTGGCGGAACGCGTCGCGCTCGACGACGTCCCCGAACGCGAGCGCGGCGAGCCCGGCCGGGATCGTGGACACCGCGAGCAGCCACGCGAGCCGGCGATCCGCCGAGCCCGCGAACGACCGGTCGCGCAGCGCCGCGAGCCCCGCCGGGATCAGCCGGAGCCAGTCGTCGCGGAAGTAGACGAGCAGCGCGCCCAGCGTGCCCACGTGGAGCATCACGCTGAACGCGAGCGAGGTGAGAAACGCATCGTCCCAGCCCGCGAGGGCCGGGACGAGGATGAGATGCCCGGAGGAGGAGATGGGCAGGAACTCCGTGAGTCCCTGCACCACTCCCATGACGAGCGCCTGAAGGAGGGTCTCGTCCATCACATCAGCTGCCGCGACAGGGGGCCGGGCAGTGCGTCCGTCGTCTGCGGCCGCCTACCGGATGAACAGCGGGGCGAGGACGAGGGTGATCGTCGCGAGGAGCTTCACCAGCACGTGGAGCGACGGGCCCGCGGTGTCCTTGAACGGGTCGCCGACGGTGTCGCCGACAACGGCCGCGGCATGCGCGGGGGTGCCCTTGCCGATGACGGCCCCGGAGTCGTCAGTCAGGTGGCCGGCCTCGATGTACTTCTTCGCGTTGTCCCACGCGCCGCCGCCGTTGTTCAGCACGGTGGCGAGCAGGACGCCCGCGATCGTGCCGACCATGAGCAGCCCGGCCACCGCCTGGTAGCCGAGGAGCACGCCCACGATGATCGGCGTGGCGACCGCAACGAGGCCCGGGGCGACCATCTCGCGGAGGGCCGCCGCGGTCGTGATGTCGACGACCCGGGCGTAGTCCGGCCGCTGGGTGTAGTCCATGATCCCGGGCATCTCCCGGAACTGGCGGCGGACCTCGACGATGATCGACTGCGCCGTCTTGCCAACCGCGCGGATCGCGAGGCTGGAGAAGAAGTACGCGAGCATCGCGCCGATGAGCGCGGCGACGAACACGCCGACGTCCGCGAGGTTGACCGCCTCGAGCAGCTCCCCGCCGCGGTTGCGCTGGATGAGGTTGACCTTGTCGATGTACGCCGAGAACAGGAGGAACGCGGCGAGCGACGCCGAGGCGATCGCGTAGCCCTTCGTGAGCGCCTTCGTCGTGTTGCCGACGGCGTCGAGCCGGTCGGTGATCTCGCGCGCGCCCGCCTCCGAGCGGCTGAACTCGGCCACGCCGCCCGCGTTGTCGGTGATCGGGCCGAACGTGTCCATCGCGAGGATGTACGCCGTGGTCATCAGCATGCCCATCGTCGCAACGGCGGTGCCGAAGATGCCGCCGACGTTGTGCCCCTCGGCGTTCACCAGCCCGGCCTGCTCGCCGAGCCAGTGCGAGGCGATGAGGGCAACGCCGATGGACACGGCGGTCACGAACGTCGTCTCGAAGCCCACGGCCGTGCCCGAGATGATGTTCGTCGCCGGGCCGGTCTTCGAGGCCTCGGCGATCTCGCGGACGGGCCGGAACGTACCCGCCGTGTAGTACTGCGTGATGTAGACGAACACGACGCTCGTCGCGAGGCCCACGAGCCCGGCACCGAAGAACCAGAGCCAGGGCGCGATGCCGTTCGCACCGGGGGTTCCGCCGGTGTCCATCATCACGAACGTCGTGATCGCGAGTCCGACCACCGACAGGAGCGTGGTCACCCAGTAGCCGCGGTTGAGGATGTTCATCGGGTCCTCGGTCTCGGACCCGCGGATGAAGAACATCGCGACGATCGTGGCCAGCAGACCGAACGCGCGGACGACGAGCGGGAAGAAGATCCACGCCTCGGGGTTCGGCCAGCCCGACGACTCCGCGATCGCGAACGCCGCGACGCCCAGGATCATGGCGCCGATGTTCTCGGCAGCCGTCGATTCGAACAGGTCCGCGCCGCGGCCGGCGCAGTCGCCGACGTTGTCGCCCACGAGATCCGCGATCACGCCCGCGTTTCGCGGGTCGTCCTCGGGGATGCCCGCCTCGACCTTGCCGACGAGGTCCGAGCCCACGTCCGCGGCCTTCGTGTAGATGCCGCCGCCGAGCTGGGCGAACAGCGCGACGAACGACGCGCCGAAACCGAACCCGACGATGAGGAACGGCGCCTCGGCGACGGTCACGTCACCGACCAGCGTGCCGTACGCGGTGAAGATCCCCCACACCCCCAGCAGCGAGAGCGCGACGACGAGGAAGCCCGAGACAGCGCCACCGCGCATCGCGACCTGGACCGCGAGCACGAGGCTGTGACGGGCCGCCGCTGCCGTCCGGACATTCGATCGCACGCTGATGAACATGCCGATGATCCCGGAGGCCATCGAGCATGCCGCGCCGATGAGGAACGCGATACCGGTCATGATCCCGATCGGGGCGCCGGCGAGATCCGGGACGTCGGCGACGTCGCGCGTCTCGACCACCGCGATCACCACCGCGATGATCACGGCGCCGACGACGGCGAGGATCCCGATCGTCGTGTACTGGCGCTTGACGAACGCGTCGGCGCCCTCACGAATCGTGTCGGCGACGTCCTGCATCGCCTGGGGTCCCTTGTCGCGGGACAGGACGTCGCGCGCAAGGTAGAGCGCGAAGAGGACCGCGGCGATGCCGGCGATCGGGATCAGCCACTGCAGGGCGTCGGCCATGGGGGCTTGCGTGACCTCCTTCACACAAGGTGTCAAGGCGCCGCCGAGCACGGTCTTCGGGTGGAAGACGACC
>DASSPX010000138.1:0-11998 GCA_035699445.1 Candidatus Limnocylindrales bacterium
GCGGCCACGTACCGTGATCCGCGGTTCGTCGCCGAGACCGGGCGCGAGGCATACAAGTTCTACTACCGGCTGCGGTATCCGCTCGACGCCGACGAAGCCGGCCGTCCGCGACGCCTGAGCGCCGTGCACACCCGCCTCCAGGAGGCCGGTGCGGTGTTCGGGACGAAGCACGGCTGGGAGCGGCCGGACCACCTGGAGCCGGGCCGCCCGTGGCGGCGCACCGGGGAGGACCAGCACGCCTGGGGCTGGGGGCCACCGCCGTTCCTGGACCACGTGGCGAGCGAGCACCGCGCGGTCCGCGAGCGGGCGGGGCTGGTCGACCTGTCGTCGTTCGGGAAGATCCGGGTCGAGGGCCCGGACGCGCTCGCCCTGCTGGAGCGGGTGTCCGTGGCGCGGATCGACCGCCCGGTGGGGACCGTCGTGTACACGCAGTGGCTCGACGAGCGCGCCGGGTTCGTCGCCGACGTGACGGTCACGCGGCTGTCCGCCGAGCGGTTCCGCGTCGTGACGGGTGCGGGCTACGTCGCAGGCGATCTCGGCTGGCTCCGGCTCCAGGCCGATGCCGCGGGCCTCGCCGCGGTCGAGCTGGTGGACGCGAGCGACGAGTGGGCATGCTTCGGCCTGTGGGGTCCGCGGGCCCGGGACATCCTGGGGGGCGCCACGTCCGCCGACGTCTCCGACGGCGCGCTGCCGCTGCGCTCCGCGCGCGAGCTGGAGGTGGGCGGCGCGCGTGTGCTCGCGCAGCGCATCTCGTACGCGGGCGAGCTGGGGTGGGAGCTGTACGCCCCGCGCGACCGGGCGATCCACGCCTGGGACGCGATCGCAGCGGCCGGCCGGCCGCACGGGCTGGCCCCGGTCGGCTACCGGGCGCTCGATGGACTGCGGATGGAGAAGGGATACCGCTACTTCGGCACCGACCTCACGTCCATGGACTCGCCGCTCGAGGCGGGCACGATGGGCTTCGTGAGCCGATCAAAACCCGATTTCGTGGGCCACGACGCGTTGAACCGGCGGCTCGATGCCGGCCCGCCGGCCACCCGGATCCGCACCGTCCTCGTGGGCGACGATGCGGCGTGGCGTCCGGCCTACGGCGGCGAGGCCGTCCTCGTCGGCGGCGAGCCGGTCGGCCGGCTGCGCAGCGCGGCGTACGGGCACACCGTCGGTCGCATGCTCGGGTACGTGTATCTTCCTGCCGACCTCGAGGAGGGACACCGGGTGGAGGTCGAGGTGCTCGGGGAGCGGGTGCCGGCGACCGTCACCGCCGACGCGGTCGTGGATCCGGCGGGCGACCGGATGCGCGGTTGAATCGCGGAGGGCCCATGCCGCTGTTCGGTCGGCGCGGCTCGGCGAAGGAGACGACACTCTTCTTCGCGACGGACGTCCACGGCTCGGAGCGGACGTGGCGGAAGTTCCTGAACGCCGCCGCGTTCTATCGCGCGGACGTGCTCGTCATGGGCGGGGACGTCATGGGCAAGCTCGCCATCCCGATCATCCGTGAGGCGCCGGGACGGTATCGCGCCACGATCCATGGCCGGGTCGAGCGGCTTGAGACCGAGCAGGAGGTCCAGCGCGCGCGGGAGCGCATCGGGGCGCTGGGCTTCTATGACGTCGTGATGGACGAGGACGAGTACGCGGCGACGCGCGCGGACGAGCAGGCCGTCGATCGCCTGTGGCGGGACCTCGCGACGGAGCGCCTCGCGCGCTGGATCGAGCTCGCGGAGGAGCGGCTGGGTCCGAAAGGCATCCGGTGCTACGTCTCGGGCGGCAACGACGACCTGCTCGAGGTCATGGACACGCTGCCGCGCGAGGGAACACGCTCCTTCGTGGGCGTCGAGGGGCAGGCGACGCCGATCGACGACCAGCACGTCATCGTCTCGCTGCCGTACGTCAACCCCACGCCGTGGCACACGCCGCGCGAGGCCCCGGAGGAGGAGCTCTCGCGGATGATCGATGCCGCACTCGCCGGCGTGACGGGATTCGACCACGCGATCTTCAACTTTCACGCCCCGCCGAAGGACTCGACGCTCGACACCTGCCCGCTGCTGGACGCGTCGACCGATCCGCCGTCCCAGGTCGTCCGCGGCGGCCAGCCCGTGCTGCACGGCGCGGGTTCGACCGCGGTCCGTGAGGCGATCGCGCGCTACCAGCCGCTGCTCGGGCTCCACGGCCACATCCACGAGGCGCAGGCCGCGGCACGGATCGGGCGAACGCTGTGCGTCAACCCCGGCAGCGAGTACGGCGAGGGCGTGCTCCGGGGCGTGCTCGTCCACCTGTCGGATGGCAAGGTGAGGAGCTACCAGATGACGACGGGCTGACCGGGCCCGATCCGGCCAGGGTGGGGGAGGAGGGTGTCGATCGATCGATCCGGCGCGGCGAGATGTGGTCGTAGCGTGAGGTGAGGGATGGCAACGGCTGCGGCGATTCCCGAGGTCTTCGTCCGGAAGTCCTCGGGGCTGGTCCGCGTGATGTCCCCGTCGTCGGCGTTCATCTACAACGTCCTGACGATGGGGCTGATCTTCCCCTGGACATACCTGTGGGCGCCGGGTGCGCTCCCGGGCGGCCAGCTCGTGTGGGGGATCCTGCTCGCGATGGCGCTGGAGATCCCGATCGCGCTGTCGTACGTGTGGCTGTCCACCGCGTTCCCGCGGACGGGTGGCGACTACGTCTTCCAGAGCCGGGTGCTCGGCGGGGGTGTGGCGTTCACGCTCGTCTTCTCCGGGTTCGTGATCTGGATCCTCCAGTGGGTGGCGCTGTCGGGCTGGCTGCTGGCGGCGCTCGGGTTTGCGCCGCTGTTCCTCGGGCTGGGCGCGGCCACGGGCAGTGCCGCGTTCGTCGACGCGGCGACGTTCTTCACGACCGCCGAGGGGATCATCATCACGAGCATCGGGAACGCCCTCGTGGCGATGCTCATCCTCGTGTCCGGGTTCCGGAACTACGTCCGGCTCCAGCGGGTGATGTGGGTCGCGATCCTCGTGTCGTTCGCGACGATGCTCATCGTGCTCGCCACGACGGCCGCCGCGGACGTGCCCGCCCGGCTCGACGCGTTCAGCGCGGCGATCGGCGGCTCGCCGACGTTCACCGCGGACGCGATCGCCGCCGCCGAGGCCGGCGGCGTCAACCTGCGCCCCGAGTTCAGCCTGCTCGCGACGCTCCTCGTTGCGCCGATCGCGTGGACGTCGCTCCAGTGGGCGACGTACTCGAGCCAGCAGAACGGCGAGATCAAGAGCGCGGGCTCGTTCCGGAGCCAGGCGTTCATCATGGTCGGCGCGCTCGTGCTCACCGGCGTGCTGCTTGCGCTCCTCGCGTTCGTCCTCGAGCGCGCGATCGGCAGCGAGTTCCTGTACGTCGCCGGGGCCGGGTACTGGGGCGCGGCCGACGTGTCCCTTGCCGGTTCCTACCTGTGGCCGAACATCATCGCGACCGCGATCGCGAACAACCCGCTCGTGACGGTGCTGATCGCGGCGGGCTTCATCCTCAACGCCCACCAGATCGTCCACAACTGCTACATCGGCATGACTCGCGTCATGCTCGCGATGTCGTTCGACCGGCTGCTTCCGGAATGGGTCAGCCGGGTCAGCGAGCGCTTCCACACGCCGGTGAACGCCCACGTCGTGTACTTCCTGGCCAGCATCCCGGTGATCTGGCTGTACAACACGTTCACGTACGGCGAGGGCGACGGCACCGTGACCTGGACCTCGCTGACGCTCGGCGTGACGTTCGCGTGCGGCTACGTGTTCGTCGCAACGGCGCTCGCCGGCGCGCTCCTCCCGTTCCGCGCGAAGACGGCGTACGAGGCGTCACCCGGCGCCGCGTACACGATCGGCGGCTTCCCGCTCGTGACGGTGGTCGGGCTGCTCGGGGCGGCGTTCGGGGTCGTCTTCCTGTACCTGTTCCTGACCAACGAGCAGCTCGGGCTCACGTCCCAGCTGGCCTACACGGTCGTGGGCGGCGTGCTGCTGTTCTCGGCCGCGTGGTACCTGATCGCCAAGACGCTCCGACGCCAGGCCGGCGTCGACGTCGGCTATGCGTTCCGGGAGATCCCGCCCGAGTGACCGGCGGCTGATCCTGCGCCGACGGCCCGGGTCGCCCAGCCCGGGCCGTTTGCCGTTCGGGGCGGCTTGCGAGTCAGGAACGGCGGGCGATGGTGACGGCCCGCAGCCAGTCCTCCAGCTCCGGCGAGCGGAGCTTCGCGTCCGCCCGGGCCCAGCGCTCCTCCGCCCAGCCCGTGAAGTCGTACTCGATCGTGCTGATCCGGGCCTGGATCGCGGCCCACAGCGTCCAGCCCATGTCGCTCATGATCATCTGGAGGCTCATGCGCGCCATCAGCGCGTCCGTCGCCTCGCCGAAGTACGCGGCGCACAGTTCGCGCCGCTGCGCCTCGTCCCAGAGCAGCTCCTGGGCCGTGTTGGCCAGCTCGAAGCAGGGGTCGTTGTTGCCGCTGTACTCGAAGTCGACGATCCGGAGGAGGTCGCCGCCGTCGTCGAGGTAGTTCTCGGCCAGCAGGTCGTTGTGGCACGGGACGGTGGGCAGCGGGTCTGCGCCAAGGGCCGCCTCGAGCCGCGGCAGCGCGGGTAGCCCGGCCCGGAATCCGTCCGGCACCGGGATCGCACGCTCGTCGACGACGGCCATGTACCGCTCGACCAGCCGGAACATGTCGAAGTCGAGCAGGAACCGCGGCGCCGTGTGGAGCTGTCGGAGCGAGCGACCCACGCGCGCCGGCATCCCGGGAGCGGCGAGCGTCTCGTTCGACATCGTCCGGGACGGCACGTACTCGATGACCATCGCGCCGAACGCGGGAACCGTCTCGAGCACGCGCGGGGCGATCCCCGTCTCAGCGGCCGCGCGCGCGTTGTGCACCTCGTTGTCGCGGTCGATCGCGAGCAGCTCGGTCGATTCCCCCGGCACACGGACGACCACCGGCGAGCCATCCACGCGCACGAGGTAGTTGCGGTTCGTCAGGCCGCCGGACAGCTCCTCGACCTCGATCCGCCGGCCCGCCCAGCCCGGGATCGCCGCGATGACCTCCTCGACCGTCGCCACGCGCACCTCCTCCTCGCGATCACGATAGCCATCGCCGCGCCCCTTCGCCGGTCGGTCGCCGCCGCCTGACCGCGATGCCCGGAGAGCCGGGAATCCAGAAGCCCGCCGTCGGCGGGCTTCTGACTAGCGCTCCTGGAGGACACGGCACCCGCCGCGTCCGGTCGTCGGATCAGATCGGCACGTTGGCGGTGCGCGTCACCTTGACCGTCGCCAGCTCGGCGCGGGCGGCCCAGAAGAGGCCGAGGCCCGTGAGGATGAAGGCGAAGCCGAACCCGGCGAACCCACCGGCGAGGCCGAAGCCCATCTGGATGGCGGTGGCGGTGACCGTGCCGACGCCGAGGTTGGCGATCAGCGCGTGGGCCACGCCCGTCCAGGCCTGGGCACGAACGGCCGCGTCGATCGGGTTCGAGCGGTCGAAGTCAGCCCAGTAGCGGCCATTGACCGGGATCTCGTACGGCGTGTCGGCCTTGTAGACCGTGCCGTCGGGCGCCGTGAAGTCCTCCTTGAGGGTGACCGTCTGGGTGCCGTTGAGGGTGTGATAGGCGATCGTGGCCATCTGGTACATGTACTCGCTCGAGGTGTTCACGAGCGGGTCGTTCGGGTTGAGCTCGGCGGTGTTGACCGGGTACCCCCAGTCGACCGTCAGCAGGTTCATGATCGCCTGTGCGCCCTCGACCTCACCGCGATCGACCAGCTGCCCCTCTTCGTTGTAGTTGAGCTTGATGTCCTGGGCGGCGCTGAACGCGGTCAGGGAGTTCGCCCCCTCCTGCGTCTTGAAGAACGCAAAGCCGCCGGCGGCGATGAACGCCAGGCCGAGGACGGTGAGGACGATGCCGACTCTCTTGAGACGATCTGCCATGGTGGTTGCCCATCCCTTCGTAGTCGTCGCGGTTCGCGACCTGCCCGGACTGTCGCGCGAGGACGGGGTGCGAGGGATGTGACCAACGGCAGGTTCCTGACGGCCAACGGGATCGGGCCGATCCGCCCGTTTTTCTCGCGGACCGGACGGTCCTGTGGCTCCGGACGTGGCCGGGCGGGACCGCGGCGCTTCCTACCGGGCCGCGATGTTGCGCCAGTACTCCCGGTAGCGCCGATCGGATTCCTCGAGCGCGCGTCCGATTCGCTCCGTGCACAGGTCGTGCCACGCGAACGCGGCGAGGATCCACAGCGTGGCCGCCAGCGGAGCGAGCGCGCCGGCGAATGGCGCCAGCGCAACGAGGGCCGGCACGTGGTGCATCACGATCGAGGCGCTCCCGCCCAGCCAGGCCAGCGGCACGGCCAGCGTCAGCGCTTGCGCCACGGCGGCGTCGGATCGATGGAGCTCGCGCGCACGCTTCCAGGCATCGGCGTCGGTCCGACCGCCGTTCCGGATGAGCTGGAGGGCCCGCACGACGACCACGACCGTCATCACGATCAGCAGCGCGAAGTGCGCGCCCTCGTGGGCCGGGCCGGCGCCAGGCTCGTGCGCGAGGAGAACCGCGAGGATCGACAGGACGAATGACCCCAGCCCGATCAGGATGAGCGCGCCCAGGGCGCGCTCCACAGGCTTGGCAACGACCTGCGCGGGGTCACCGCTGCTGCGGCCGGTCATGCTCGGGATGCTGCTCGACAGCGGACCGTGGGTCAAGTCCGTATGGCATGGGTCGCGCCTGTAGTCCATGTGCTACAGTCGCCGCATGGACCGGATCCCGCTTCGTGAGCTGCGGAACCACGCCAGCCAGGTCGTGCGCCGGGCGCGGGCCGGCGAGCGGCTGCTCATCACGGTCGACGGGATCCCGGCGGCGGAGATCGGCCCGGCCCCCGTGGCTGGTCGGGTGACGACGCTCGAGGAGCTGATCGCCCGAGGCGAGGTGATCGCGCCAAGTCAGCCGACGCCGGCGGATCCGGCCCGGCCGGTCCGGGTCCGGTCGCCTCGATCGAGCCTGGAGGTCCTGCGCGAGCTGCGCGCGCGCTGATGCTCTTCCTGGACACCTCGGCGCTCCTGAAGCGATATGTCGACGAGGACGGCACCGCGCTCGTCCTCCAGCGGATGACCGACGACGGCGTCTGGGTTGCGTCGGCGCTCGCCCGCCTGGAGGCGGAGGTCGCGCTGTGCCGGCTCGGGCTCGAGCCCGCCGAGCTGGGGGACGTCCGACGACGCCTGGCGCACGACTGGGCGCGGTTCCTCGTCGTTCCCGTCGACCCGCTCAATCTCGATCGAGCCGCCCGGATCGGCTGCGACCACGCGATCCGGACGCTCGACGCCCTGCACCTTGCGGCGATGGAACGGCTTCCACCGCCGCTGACGCTGCTGACCTTCGATCGCCGCCAGGCGGACGCCGCCCGCTCGATGGGACTCGCCGTCGAGGGCGCGACGCCCTGACCGGCGCCTCCGGCGGCCCGTACTCTGTCGCGAGGCCGGCCCGGCGCCGGCACCATGGGCGGACGGAGGGGCGATGGTCGAGCACGCGCGGGCGGTCATCATCGGGGGCGGGGTCGGCGGCACGTCGATCGCGTACCACCTCACCGAGCGGGGCTGGACCGACATCGTCCTCGTCGACCGCGCGGAGCTGACGAGCGGCTCGACGTTCCACAGCGCGGGCCTCGTCGGCCAGCTGCGCTCGAGCCCCACGCTCACCCGGATGATGATGTACGGGGTCGACCTGTACCGGCGCCTGAAGGACGAGACCGGCGTCGACGTCAGCTGGCACGAAGTCGGCTCGCTCCGCCTCGCCTCGACGATGGCGCGCTACGAGGAGCTCCAGCGCCAGGTGGGCTGGGCGCGCACGTTCGGCCTCCCGCTCGAGCTCATCTCCGCCCAGGAGGCGCACGAGCGCTTCCCGCTCATGACGACCGACGGCGTGCTCGGCGCGGTCTGGCTCCCGACCGACGGCTGGCTCGACCCGTCGGGGCTCGCGTTCGCCCTCGCCGCCGGCGCGCGCCAGCGTGGCGCGCGGATCCTCCAGCACCACCGCGTCGTGGGCATCGGCGTGCGCGGCGGACGCGTCACCGGCGTCGAGGTCGATCACCGGGGCGAGCGGCTCACGATCGAGGCGGACGTCGTCGTGAACGCGGGCGGGATGTACGCCCCCGAGATCGCCCGGCTCGCCGGCGTGAATGTGCCGATCATCCCGATGGCCCACGAGTACCTGTTCACCGGGCCCATCGACGGCGTTCATCCGGCGCTCCCGCAGCTTCGGGACCCGGACAACCTCGTCTACTTCCGCGAGGAGGTAAGCGGGCTGTGCATGGGCGGCTACGAGCGACACCCGGCGCCGTGGGGCCTCGACGGCATCCCCGCCGACTTCAACCACCGCCTGCTCGACCCGGACTGGCCGCGCTTCGGGGAGATCATGGAGGGCGCGATCCGCCGCGTCCCCGCGATGGCTGACGCGCAGGTCACCCGGATGATCAACGGGCCCGAGGCGTTCACCCCCGACAACGAGTTCATCCTCGGCGAATCCGAGGTCCGCGGGTTTTTCGTCGCGGCAGGCTTCTGCGCGCACGGGATCGCCGGGACGGGTGGCATCGGGCGGCAGATGGCGAGCTGGATCGTGGACGGCGAGCCCGAGCTCGACCTGTGGAAGATGGACATCCGCCGCTTCGGCGCACAGTACCGGAGCCGGGCGTTCACGCTCGCCCGCACACGCGAGGTCTACGAGACCTACTACGACATCCACTACCCGAACGAGGAGCGGCAGGCCGGCCGGCCGCTCCGGCTGTCGCCCGCGTACCCGCGGCTCCAGGCGCTGGGCGCGGTCTTCGGGGAGAAGGGCGGCTGGGAGCGCCCGAACTGGTTCACGACGAACGAGGACCCCGCGCTCGAGCGGCTCCGGCCGCGCGGCTGGGCGGGCGAGCACTGGTCGACGGCGATCCCCGCCGAGGCGTTGGCGACCCGGGCCGCGGCGGGCCTGTTCGACGAGACGAGCTTCGCGAAGCTCGAGGTCGCGGGCCCCGGGGCGGGTGCCTACCTGCAGCACCTGTGCGCGAACGACGTCGAAGTGCCGGTGGGACGGGTGGTCTACACGTCGCTCCTCAACCGGCGGGGCGGCATCGAGTGCGACCTGACGGTGACCCGCGTCGCCGGCGATCGGTACCTGCTCGTCACCGGGACGGCGTTCGGGCAGCACGACCTCGGCTGGCTGCGCAAGCACGCCCCGGGCGACGGCTCGGTGCTCATCTCGGACGTCACCTCGTCGCGGGTGTGCTTCGGGCTCTGGGGGCCGAAGGCACGCGACATCCTGTTCGCCACGACGACCGACGACGTGTCCGATGCGTCGTTCCCGTTCCTGACGGCGCGCGAGATCACGGTCGGCTCGGTGCCGTTGCTCGCGCTGCGGGTGACGTACGTGGGCGAGCTCGGGTGGGAGCTGTATGCGCCCACGGAATTCGGCGCGACGTTGTGGGACACGCTCTGGGAGGCCGGGCGTGAGCACGGCCTCGTCGCCGCGGGGTACCGCGCGATCGACGCACTCCGGCTCGAGAAGGGCTACCGGGTGTGGTCGAGCGACATCACCCCGGAGGAGACGCCGTACGAGGCTGGCCTCGGCTTCGCGGTCAGGCTGGACAAGGGCGACTTCCTCGGGCGGGACGCGCTCGTCGCGGCGAGGGCGGCCGGTCCGCGGAGGCGGCTGCGCTGTCTCGTGCTCGACGACCTGGGCTCGGTGTGCCTGGGGAACGAGCCGGTCCGCATCGACGGGCGCGTCGTCGGGCGCGTCACGAGCGGCGGCCAGGGGTTCGCGGTCCAGCGCTCGATCGCGTTCGCCCACCTGCCGCCGGACGTCCCGATCGGAGGGCGAGGCGAGGTCGACGTGTTCGGCGAGTGGGTCGGCTTCGAGGTCGTGCGCGACCCGGTGTACGACCCGGCGGGGGAGCGGATCCGGGCGTGAGCGACGGTCGTCCGTCGTACGGCTCCGACTGGTCCGCCTCGCTCGCGCGGGGCACCGCGGCGGACCGCCAGCGCTGGCTCGAGTTCGCGCTCGAGACGGCGGACGCGGCCGACGAGATCGCGATGCGCTGGTTCCGGCAGCTGGAGCGGGTCGACCGGAAGGCGGACCGGACGTTCGTGACGGAGGCGGACACCGGTGTCGAGCGGCTCGTGCGCGAGCGGATCGGCGCGACGTTCCCCGACCACGGCATCGTGGGCGAGGAGTTCGGGACCGAGGCGGCCGATGCGCCCGCGCGCTGGTACATCGACCCGATCGACGCGACCTCGAACTTCGTCCGGGGCGTGCCGGTGTTCGCGCTCCTGCTCGCGCTCGAGGTGGACGGCGAGCTGCAGGTGGCGGTGATGTCGGCGCCGGCGATGGGGGAGCGCTGGTACGCGGCTCGGGGCCTGGGGGCGTGGGCCGTCGGCGGGGCGTCCGGTGATGCGCCGCGCCGGCTGCAGGTATCCGGGGTGGCGGACCTGCACGACGCCCACCTGCTCCACGGCGAGCTTCGGGATCTCGACGGGACGCCGCTCACGCCGGGCTTCCGCGCGCTCGTGGACGAGGTGTGGCGAACCCGGAACTACGGCGACTTCTGGATGTACGGCCTGCTCGCCGAGGGCGCGGCGGAGATCGTCGTGGAGCCGGACCTGAACCCGTGGGACCTCGCGGCGCCCGTGCTGGTCGTCGAGGAAGCGGGCGGCCGGTTCACGGATCTCACCGGGCGCCGGACGATCTGGAGTCGGTCGGCGCTCGCGACGAACGGCGTGCTGCATGATGTCGTCCTCGAGCGACTCACGAAGGGAGGGCGGGCGTGAGCGAGGAACGACTGGCGACGGTGGCGTCCGAGCGTCCGATCGAGGCGGGCGAAGCGGCCGGCTCCGGCCCACCCCACCTCACGGATCCGCGCGCGCTCCAGATCCTGAGCACCGAGCACTGGAGCCTGCTCACGTCCCGGTCGCTCGTCTACAACGAGGCCTTCGCGCGGGCCGGCATGTTCATGACGTTCCTGTCCGCGTCGCTCGTGGCGCTCGGCTTCCTGTCCCAGGGGAGCGGCTTCGGGCGCGACTTCCTCGTCGCGACCGCCGCGCTGCTCGGCGTCGACCTGCTCGTCGGACTGGCGACGCTCGGGCGGGTATCCGCGGCCAGCACCGAGGAGTTCCGGGCGCTCCAGGCGATGAACCGGATCCGCCACGCCTACCTCGAGATGGTCCCCACGCTTGAGCCGTACTTCAGCAGCGGCTGGCACGACGACCCCGCGACCGTGCTCGCCGTCTACGGCGCGACGCCCGAGCGGCCGAACCTCGGTGCGTCCTTCCTGCACGGGCTGACGACCACGCCGGGCATGGTCTCGATGATCAACGCCGTGATCGCAGGGTCGCTGATCGGGGTGCTCGCGATGCTCGCGGACCTTCCCTCGACGGCCTCGCTCGTGGGTGGCGCGATCGGAGGGTTCGCATTCTTCGGGCTCGTGTGGCTGGCGGCGACCCGACGGTTCGCCGAGATCAACCGCTCACTGGAGATCCGGTTCCCGCCTTCGACCGACTAGCATTTGCCGGGCCGCGGGCCGGACGGCGCAGGAAGGCACTCAACGGGTTCCGGGACGTTCGCGACACCTTGATGGGGGCAAGAACGCTGTGAGGGCGCGAAGGGCCGGCCTTGGGGTCGCGATGGCGGTCGCCGCATTGGCGGGATGCGCCAACGGACCCTCTTCAGCGGGCTTCCCCGCGTCATCTGGTGGTCAGCCGCAGCCCTCGGGGACGCTCGTCGCGTCCGCCGCTCCACCTGAGCCGCTTCCAACGAGCTCCATGGCGCCGCCTCGGCCCGCAAACACCCTGCTCTCTTGCGGCATCCACGAGCCGCCGTTCCCTGCGGAGGCGGTGCTCGGCCCCGGCCTTGCCGAGCTCGGGCTGGACCCCGAGTCGGCGGTGCTCCGCTCGCTGCTCGAGCACCCTGATGGAGCCGGCTTTCCGGCGACAGGATGGCACCGAGTCCTCGACGGTCCCGACGAGACGATCTTCGTCGCGCGCGGCACCGGAGACATGCCGTGG
>DASSPX010000139.1:0-16949 GCA_035699445.1 Candidatus Limnocylindrales bacterium
GCGTGATGCGCCGGCCGGTGAGTCCGGGGGAGCATCGGCGGCTCGCGGGTGGGTCCGGTGGAGCATCGGCGGCTACCCGGCGGCACGTCGGACGCGCGCAGCCGCCTCGGCGGCGCCCGGAGCGCTCGCCGCGATGGTCGCCCGGTGCCACGGGAGGAGGAGTGCGTCGTACTCCCGCGGCGTGAAGGCATGCCGAAGCGCGACGACGTGCCCCAGGCGCCCGAGCAGGCGCTGCGCGCGCAGGTTCGGTGCTCGGGCCGCGGCGGCCGTGGCGACATCGCGGTCGGCGAGTGCGGCCGAGACGCGCAGCCCCTCGTCCGTCTCGGGGTCCAGCCGGGCCGGCCACGGACGATCGGCGGCCGGGATGCCGGCCGAGGCCCCCACGAACGCACGGATCTCGTCCGGCTCGAGGCGAGAGATGCGGCGGCGGAGCGCCTCGACCTCCGCGGTGTTCGGGCCGTACCGGCGCTGGTCGATCGATGCCTCCCAGGCCCGCATCAGCCGCTCGCGAGCGCGAACGCGGAACGGCCCGCCGAGCAGGTCGTCGAGCGACCCGCCCACCGCGTGCTCCGCAGCCACGGCGCGCAGCGCTTCGCGGATCGGGAGGTTGGCCCAACGTTCGGTCGGGACCCGGGCGGCGAGGAGCGCATCGACACGGTCGAGCTCGGCGCGGTCGGCGTCGGTCAGGAAGCGCCGCAACGTGGCGAGGAAGGCGATCGGCGGCGGCTCTGCGACCGCGAGCCGATCGAGCTCGTCCTCGGTCAGGCTCCCGACGCGCGCGAGGAAGCGATCGAGCCGCTGCGCCGGGGTCAGCGGCGGCGTGCCCGGCGGGGGCGGGCGGCGGGGCGCCCGGGGAGCGCCGGGGCCTCCGGTGGGCCTGTCCTCCCGGACGCCGCCGCGAGACCGGCGCGGGTGGAACCCGCGATGCCGGACGCCGAGCCGCTCGCGGTCGTAGCGGGCCCGAAGATCGGGATTGCCCAGCCAGTCGTGCGCGACGTTGATCCGCTTCGCGCGGTCGACGGCATCGGGATCCCGGGCGACGTCCGGGTGATGACGGCGGAGCAGCGATCGCCAGGCGAGCTCGACCTCCTCGGCGGTGGCATCGACGCGGAGCTCGAGGCGAGCGTAGAGGTCGTCGTCAGGGATGAGGGGGCGCGGCACCGGCACATCCTACGAACGGACGGCGTCGTGCCCCGGGGTAACGACGATTCTGTCCACGCTTGCGTGACGGGAGGCGGGGCGAGACGTGCCACGGTGCGCCGCAGCACCACACATCCACGCCCGCGACCGCACAGGACCGCATCCTGGTGCACCATGCCCTTCTTCGGATGGAGGTGGCGGGAGCGCGGGGGTCTCCACGACACGGAGTTGCCCACGCCCGGTCGCCCGGACTCCGTGCCGCACCGCCAGTGGCGAGACCGACCTCCGGTCGATGGAGGACTTTCGCGCATGACACGTGGAGCGATCAGGCGCATCGGGATCGCGGCGTCGGCCGCGACTCTGTGCCTGTCACTGACCGCTGGCGCTGCGTTCGCCGGCGAGGTCACCGGCAAGGGAAAGCCGACCCCGATCGCGGAATATCGAGCGGCCTCGATCTGCTCGTTCTCGGGTTACAACGACGGGCATCCCCCGCCGGGACGAACTGCTGCGCACGTGCAGAGCTGGGGACAGATCCCGAAGGCCGTGCGGGACGTCATCGCGCTGGAGGGAGAGCATCCGGGCGACGCCTGCAACGGCCACACCGGATTCCTCGCCGGCGGCTAGAGCAGCGTCTGAGCGCCTGACGGCCCGCCCCGCACCGGGGCGGGCCGTCCTGCTGTCCTGCGCCCGACATGGGTGGCGTGCGATCCTCCGCGCGTGGACGTCGCGCTGCTGCTCATCCTGCTCGGGAGCGCGACCGTGGCGCTCGCCGTCGTCGGCCGCCGGCTCCGGGATCGTGAGGACCAGCTGGCGGAGATCGCGCGGTCGCTCCGGACGGCGCCAACCGCCACGGCGATCCTGAACGTCGTCGAGCGTCGCGCCCGGCAGGCCGCCGACACGGAGCGACGGCTCGACGAGACGCTCCGGGAACGGGAGTTCCTCGGCGGACTCCTCGGCGTGGGTGCCATCCATCTCGACGACGACGGGCGTGTGGACGTCGCGAATCCCGTTGCGCACACGCTCCTCGACGTCGGCGCCGGGTCGCTCCTCGGGCGGACCGTGATGGAGGCCTTCGCCGACGCCCGCGTCGAGGCCATCGTCGACGAGGCGCGCACGAATGGCACGGCTGCCGGCGAGGTGGCGCTCGCCACGCGGAGCGGCATGCCGCGATCGATCGTGATCCGGGCGTCACGATCGCCGGTCCGCGGCCGGTGGGTGCTCCTCGAGGACGTCACCGAGCTCCGCAGCCTCCAGCGCATTCGCACCGAGTTCGTCGACAATCTGTCCCACGAGCTGCGCACGCCGCTCACCACGGTGACCCTGCTCGCCGAGACGCTCGCCCGCGAGGCCGCGGAGGCCGACGTCCCGGCTCGCATGCGCGAGCGCATCGGCCGGATCGAGGTCGAGACGGGGCATCTCGTCCAGATGGTGAACGAGCTCCTCGACCTGTCGCGGATCGAGAGCGGCCGGTCCCTGTCGCTCCGCGACGACGTCGACCTCGGGCGCGTGGCGTCCGCGTCGACCGAGCGGCTCCGCCTGTTCGCCGATCGCTCCGAGGTCGCCCTGCACATCGACGTCGAGCCCGGCCTGCCGCGGCTCCGGGGCGACGAGGACCGCCTGGCACAGGTGTTCGTCAACCTCGTCCACAATGCCGTGAAGTTCAGCGATCCCGGTGGGACGGTCACCGTCACCGTGCGTCGCGACGGCGACCGGCCCGCGCTGCTCGCCAGCGTCGCCGACGAGGGGATCGGGATCCCCCGGGCCGACCGCGCGCGCGTCTTCGAGCGGTTCTACAAGGTGGACCGCGCGCGCGTTCGCGGTGGCGGCACCGGCCTCGGGCTGGCGATCGCGCGGCACGTCGTTGAGCAGCACGGCGGCCGGATCTGGGTGGAATCGGAGGAGGGAACCGGGTCGGTGTTCTCGTTCAGCATCCCGCTCGCAGCCGCGCCCGCCGACGGTGCTGCGGCAGACCCGTCGCTCACGGCCGTGGGACGCGGCGCATGAGCACCCCCCTGCGGGTGGCGACCCTGAACATCCTCAATCTCGCCGATCGCTGGCCGGAGCGGCTGCCGCTCCTGCTCGCGGACATGGCCGCGATCCAGCCCGACCTGCTCGGCCTCCAGGAGGTGGTCTACGTGCTCCAGCAGGACCGCCTGCTGGGCGCCGCGGGCGAGGCCCGCTACGAGATCGTGCGGGGCTGGGCGGGCAGGCCCGAGTACGGCAACAGCCTCCTCGCCCGCGCCCCGCTCGCCCCGGAGCTCGTGGACCGTTTGGAGCTCGGGCTCAACCGGTCCGCCGTCCGTGCGCGCTTCACGCTCGCCGATGGCACCCGCATCGTGTTCGCGGTCACGCACCTCCACCACGTCGTCGGCGCGGCGGCGGAGCGGCTCGACCAGGCCCGGCAGCTCGCGACCTGGCTTGATGGCGCTCCCGACCACGACGCGCTGATCGTCGTCGGCGACTTCAATGCTGCCCCGAGCGAGCCTGCGTACGCGCTCATGGTCGACGCCGGCTATCGCTCGGCGTTCGCGACAGCGAACGGCGCCGAGCCCCCGGTCACGTGGCCGTCCGGGCTCCAGGCCCCGGCGATGGACACCGACGGCGACCCGTCCTGTCTCGACTACATCTGGATCCGCGGCGCGGTCGAGGTCCGGAGCGCACGGCTCGCCTGGGATCGCCCGGCCGTGGACGATCCGACGCTGTTCCCGTCGGACCATCTCGGGATCGTCGCGGAGGTGGAGGTCGGGCAATGACGACCACGCTTCGCGCCCTTCGGCTGGCGCACCGTGGCGACTGGCGACGCGCGCCGGAGAACACACTCGAAGCGCTCGCGGCCGCCCTCGCGAACCCGAACTGCGACGGCGTCGAGTTCGACGTCCGCCTGTCGCGGGACCGGGTCCCGATGGTGATCCACGACGAGTCGCTGCAGCGGGTCCAGGGGATCGGGCGTCGTGTGGATGCGGTCGACGCGGTCGATCTCGAGGCGGCCGGCGTGCCGACGCTCGCCGCGACGCTCGCGCTCGTGGTCGAGCGCCGGCCGACCGCGTTCCTCGACGTCGAGCTCAAGGGCGCCGACCACGGCCGGCGCACGGCGGACATCCTCCGCGAGGGCCTGGGGGACGAACCGCAGCACGCGGTCGTATCGTCGTTCGAGGCGGCGACGCTCGACACGGTCCGCGCCTGGCTGCCGCGCTGGGGACGCTGGCTCAACGCCGACGACTCGGCACGTGCGGCGATCGACCGGGCCGCGAGCCTCGGCTGCACCGGGGTGTCGCTCGAGTGGCACCGGATCGACGAAGTGGCGGTCGCCCACGCGTCGGGCGCCGGCCTGGAGGTTGCCGCGTGGACGATCCGGGATCGCGACACGGCCCGGCGAATGGACGCCCTGGGTCTGCGCGCGGTGTGCGTCGAGGCTGACGCCCTGGACGGGAGGTGACCGGGTGATGCGGGAGACGGCCGACCTCGTGGTGGTCGGTGCCGGAACGATCGGCGGCTGGGCGAGCTGGTTCGCGCGCACGGACGGTGTCGGGCGCGTGATCGTCCTCGAACGGGGTCTCGCCGGCCAGGGCGCGAGCTCGCGAGCGGCCGGGGTCGTCCGCCAGCAGGGCGGCGTGCCCGAGACGGTGCGGCTGGGCCGGTTCTCGGTCGAGTTCTACCGCTCGCAGCCGGATCGCCTGGGCACCGATTCCGGCTTCCGCGAGCTCGGCTACGTCGTCCTCGCGCTCGACGACGCCGACGTTGCGGCGGCCGAGGAGCGCATGGCGATGCAGCGCGCCGAGGGGCTCGACGTGCGCTGGCTGACCGCCGAGGCGGCGCGGGCGCTCGTGCCCTCGCTCGCCCCGGACATCATCCGCGGCGGGACGTACGTGTCGTCGGACGGCTGCATCGATCCGCCACGGAACGTTCGCGCCTACTCCCTCGCGATGCAGGCCGCGGGCGTGGAGCTGCGCGAGCGGACGCCGTTCCTCGGGTTGCTGACCGAACCCTCGGGCGACGGCCGCCGGGTCGTCGGCGTGGAGACCCCGACGGGCCCGATCGCCACCAGCCGCGTGCTGCTCACCGGCGGGCCGACGCTCGCCGAGGTGGGCCGGGTTGCCGGCATCCGGATCCCCGTGGGTGCGGCACGCCACTCCGTGGCCGTGACCGAGCCTCACCCCGCATTCGAGGACCCGCAGCCGATGCTGTTCGACCTCCGCGCGGGCCTCTACTGGCGGCTGGAGGAAGGCGGGCTGCTGTTCGGCTGGAGCGACCCCGACGAGCGGCCGGGCGAGGCGCGCGCCGTGGACCTCGACGCGCTGACGGCGTGGCGGTCCAGGCTCGCTCGGTACGTGCCGCTGACCGCCGGCCTCGGGCTGCGGAAGGTCTGGGCGGCGACGATCGACTACACGACCGACCACCTGCCGGTCCTCGGCCCCGGGCTCGACGACGCGGGTGCCCCGATCGAGGGACTCTGGGTGGCATCGGCCGCCGGCCACGGGATGATGTGGGGCCCGGGCATCGCCCGCGTCGCCGCGGATCTCGCGCTCCGCGGCCGCACCGAGCTCATCGATATCCGCCGCCTGGGCCTGGACCGCTTCGATGCCGAGGGTCGGTCCCGCCAGGCCGCCGATCCCATCGCGCTGCCCTTCCCGCAGTGACCGCACCGCCGCTCCGGTTCGCGGCGGGCTCGGCCGAGCTCGTCGTCGACGTCGAGCGCGGCGGCCGGATCGCGTCGTTCCGGGTCGACGGCCATGAGCTCCTCGTGGACGAGCCGGACGAACCGATGTGGTGGGGCAGCTACCCGATGGCGCCGTTCGCCGGCCGGGTCCGGGACGGCCGCCTCGTGTTCGGCGGCCGCGAACACCGGCTGGCACGCAACCACCCGCCCCACGCGATCCACGGAACGGCATTCGAGCGGCCATGGCAGCCCGCCGGGCCCGGGATGATCGGCGTGGACCTGGGTCCCGGCTGGCCGTTCCGCGGCCGGGTGACCCAGCGCTTCGACCTCGCCCCGGACCGCCTGGACGTGGAGCTCGTGCTCGACGCGGACGAGGCGATGCCGGCGATGCTCGGCTGGCATCCGTGGTTCCGGCGCCGGCTCGGCGGGCCGTTGCCCGCGCGCGACGTGCGCATGGATGCCGCCGCGCACGGGCCGCAGCCTGGGGACGTGCGGCTCGAGCTGGACGCCGGCGCGATGTACCGCCGGGGCCCGGACGGCCTGCCGACCGGCGAGCTGGTCCCGCCGCCGCCCCGGCCGTGGGACGACTGCTTCACCGACCTCCGCCGCGATCCGGTCGTCGAGTGGCCCGGGCTCGTGCGCCTCGCGATCGGCTCGAGCCTCGACCACTGGGTCGTGTTCGACGAGCTCGCGCGCGGCGTGTGCGTGGAGCCGCAGTCCGGCCCGCCGAACGAGGTGAACACGTCGCCTCGCGTGATCGGAGCGGGGGAGCGGTTCGCAGCGACGATGACGTGGCGCTGGGAGACGCCGGGCTCCGGCGGCGCCCGGGATCGTCAGGCCGGCGGCTGAACGACGGGCAGCGAGCGAACGGACGGGAGGGCCGTCGGCAGCGGGGCGAGCGAGCCGGCGAGCGTCCGGAATCGCTCCACAGCGTCGGGCCGAAGGAAGTAGTACACGAACGACCCGCGTCGCTCGGAGCGGACCCAGCCGCTCTCGCGAAGCACCTTGAGGTGATGGCTGATCGTGGGCTGCGCCACGTCGCAGCACGCCGTGAAGTCGCACGCGCACACGCCGTCGCCGGCGGCGAGCTGGCGCAGGATCGCCAGCCGCGTGGGGTCGGCAGCACCCTGGAGGAGGAGGGCGTCAGGGTCGGTGGGTCGCTTCATGTGCCGCACAGCATATTGACAATCATCGATATCGACAAGTATCAATATCACGACCCATCCATGCCAGCCCGAGTCCGCGAAGGAGCAGCCCCGGTGACCAGCCTCACGACCACGTCCACGACCGCCCGCGACGTCGCGACCGTCCACGAGGAGGTCCGCGCGCATTACGCGGCGGCCGCGCGCCGCGCGGAGGGCGGCGCCTGTTGCAGCGGCGAGCCGGAGAGCATCGGGGCCGGCCTGTACTCCGCGCTGGAGCGCGCGGAGCTGCCCGACGCCGCCGTGCTCGCATCGCTCGGCTGCGGCAACCCGATCGCCGTCGCGGAGCTCCATGAGGGCGAGCGCGTGCTCGACCTCGGCTCCGGCGGCGGCATCGACGTCCTGCTCTCGGCGCGCCGGGTCGGCCCGACGGGTCGCGCCATCGGCCTGGACATGACCGACGAGATGCTCGCTCTCGCGCAACGGAACGCTGCCGCGGCCGGCGTGACGAACGTCGAGTTCGTTCGCGGCACGATCGAGTCGATCCCGCTGCCCGCGGACTCGGTCGACGTCGTGATCAGCAACTGCGTGATCAACCTCGCGGCGGACAAGGACGCCGTGTTCCGCGAGATCGCCCGGGTGCTGCGGCCGGGCGGCCGGATGGGCATCACCGACATCGTCGCCGAGGATCACCTGACGCCCGCCGAGCGGGAAGAGCGCGGGTCGTACGCCGGATGCATCGCCGGCGCGCTCTCGATCGCCGAGTTCCGCTCGGGCCTGCAGGCGGTCGGCCTGGCCGACGTCTCCGTGACCCCGACCCATACCGTCGTGGAGGGCATGGTGAGCGCGATCGTGAAGGCGACGAAGCCGATCGGTGCGCCCTCGACGGGGACCCAGCGAGCGGTCGCCGCGGAGGACCGGGCGCTGGCGGTGGCCGCCGGCGGCTGCTGCGGCGGCACCGGCTGCTGCTGACGTCGAACCCCGGAACCCGGCCGCGACGGCCGAGCCGATCCTCGGGCACCGCGTGCGCGCCCGCATCGCCCGCCACCGCGCTTCCCTCAGCCTGGTCCTCGCCGCCGCCTGCTGGGGCCTGGGTACGGTCGTCAGCAAGCGTGCCGTCGGTGAGGTCGCCCCGCTCACGCTGCTCGTCGTGCAGCTCGGCGCCTCGGTGGTCCTGCTGGGGGCGGTCTCGCGGCTGCGCCGACGGAGCTCGCCCCTGCCGGACGTGCCGCCGGCGCTCGCGCGGCTCGGGCTGCTCAACCCCGGACTCGCGTATGCCCTCGGGCTGATCGGCCTGACGCAGATCAGCGCCAGCCTGTCGGTCCTCCTCTGGGCCGCGGAGCCCGTGCTCATCCTCGCCCTCGCCGCCGTGGTCCTGCGGGAACGGGTGGGGCCGGGCTTCGTCGGCCTGTCGGCGGCCGCCGTGGCCGGCATGCTCCTCGTCGTGTACGAACCCGGGACGACCGGCTCGCTGCCGGGCATCGTCATCTCGCTGGCCGGCGTCCTGTGCTGCGCCGTGTACACCGTGGCCACCCGGCGGTGGCTGGCAGGTGCGGACGGCACGTTCGAGGTCGTGGTCGCGCAGCAGGCCTACGCCCTGCTGTTCGCCCTCGCCGCCCTCGTGCTCGTCCAGCTCGTGGCACCGACGGCCGGCCTCGGTGACGTCACCCCCGTCGGCTGGCTGAGCGCCGTCGGGTCGGGGATCCTGTACTACGGCCTCGCGTACGTCCTCTACCTCGACGGCCTGCGCCAGACCACAGCGTCCTCCGCGGCGGCCTCGTTCTACCTGATCCCGGTGTTCGGGGTCGTCGGGGCGATGGTCGGGCTCGGCGAACGCCTGGGACCGCTGGAGTGGCTGGGAGCGGGCGTGATCATCGGTGCCGTCGCCCTCCTGCTGCGCAGCCGGGCCGGCACGACCGGCTCGCCGCTCCCGGTGGCGGAGCCGCCTTCAGCCGTCCGCGAGCAGGTCCGGGGGGAGCAGCGCCCGTAGCTCGCCGCGCCCGTACGCGATAGGCCGGCCGATCTCGACCCGCGCGAACGCGCCCTTCCGCATGGCGACGGCGCCCACGCCGAGGAGCGCTCCCAGGAGGTCGCTGAAGTCCGGGTCGTGGCCCACGAGAATCGGCCGGGCCGGGTTGCCCGCGTCCACGAGGATCGCCTCGACCGCATCGAGATCGAGCGGACCCCCGAGCCGGTCGTCGGTGACGACCGGGATCTCCAGCAGCCCGCCGACGATCTCCGCGGTCTGGAGCGCGCGCACCTTCGGCGATGCGATCAGGACATCGGAACCGTCGCCCACGGCACGCAGGTGCCGGCCCAGCCGCTCGGCCTGGCGCCGGCCCTTGTCCGACAGCGGCCTCGTGGCGTCGGGACCGGTCCAGCGCCCGGGATCGCCGGCATGCGCGTGACGCAGCAGCGCGAGCGTCGTCACGGCGTGGATTCCGCGGCCTCCCGCTGCGCACGCTGGACGAGGACGACGAACGTCCGGATCCGCTCGCTCATCTGGGTGAACACCCGTCGGAAGGCGCGCAGCCGCTCCTCCTCCGATCCCTCGACGGCGGCCGGGTCCTCGGTCCCCCAGTGGAGCCGCTCGCCATCGCCCGGGAACACCGGACACACCTGGCGGGCCTGGTCGCAGACCGTGATGACGTAGTCGAACGACTGGCCCACGTACTCCGTGACCGACTTCGACCGCAGGCCGGTCGGGTCGATGCCGGCCTCGGCGAGCACGCGCAGCGTCAGGGGATGGATGCCCTTCGGCTCCGTCCCCGCGGAGTGGACCTCGACGTCGTCGCCGCCCACCTGGCGCAGGATCGCCTCGGCGAGGACCGACCGCGCGGAGTTGCCCGTGCAGACCACGAGGACGCGCGTCGTCACGGGTTGAGGTCCTCCACGTCGCCGGAGGCGAGGAACACGATGTCCTCGGCGATGTTCGTGACCCGGTCGCCGATCCGCTCGAGATAGTGGGCCGCGAACAGGATGCGCGTGCCCCGATCGACGTTGTCCGGGTGGGCGCGCATGAGCTCGAGCACGTCGTCGAAGATGCGGTGGTAGAGGGCGTCGACGTCGTCGTCGCCCGCGGCGACCTCGCGGGCGGTCGCCTGGTCCACGTCCACGAGCGCGCGGATGATGCCCCGCACCTGGCGGGCGACGGTCTCACCGAGCTCCGGCAGGTCGACGTACTGCTTGAGCGGCGGCTGCGACGCCATCTTCCGCGCCTGCTTGGCGACCGAGCCCGCGTGGTCGCCCATCCGCTCCAGCTCGTACGCCACGTGGTCGAGGGTGAGCAGGAAGCGCAGATCGCGCGCGACGGGCGCCTGGGTCGCGATCACCGCCGTGACCTGGCTCGTGACGGCCCGCATGACCTCGTTGATGCCGGCATCATCGTGGATCACCTGGAGCGCGGCATCGGCGTCGTGCCGGACGAGCGCCGCCATCGCCGCCCGGATCTGGCCTTCCACGAGCGACGCCATCCGCAGGACGCTGTCCTTGATCGCCGCCATCTCCTGGTCGAATGTCGTGCGGTGCGGGTGGGCCATCGGCTCGGCACGGGGCGGCGCGAGCACGGAATCGGCGCGGTCCTCGGTCATCGTCTCGTTCCCCGTCTCAGCCGAACCGTCCGGACACGTAGTCCTCGGTCATCCGGTTCTTCGGATTCGTGAAGATCTCGAGCGTGGGGCCCTGCTCCACGACATAGCCAGCGCGATCATCGGCCATGTTCATGAACACCGTGAAGTCGGACGCGCGTGCCGCCTGCTGCATGTTGTGGGTCACGATGACGATCGTGTAGTTCTCGCGCAGCTCGAACATCAGCTCCTCGATCTGGAGCGTGGCGCGCGGGTCGAGCGCGGACGCCGGCTCGTCCATGAGGATGACGTCGGGATTGGTGGCGATCGCCCGCGCGATGCACAGCCGCTGCTGCTGCCCGCCCGAGAGCGCGAGGCCGGACTGGCGGAGCTTGTCCTTCACCTCGTCCCATAGCGCCGCGCGGCGCAGGCTCTGCTCCACGAGCTCGTCGAGGTCGCCCCGGAAGCCGTTGACCCGGGGACCGAACGCGACGTTGTCATAGATCGACTTCGGGAACGGGTTCGGGCGCTGGAACACCATCCCGATCCGGCGCCGGACCTCGACCGGATCCACGTCCCGCGCGTAGAGGTTCTCGCCGTGGTACAGGATCTCGCCCTCGACGCGCGTCCCCGGAATGAGGTCGTTCATCCGGTTGATCGTGCGCAACAGCGTGGACTTGCCGCAGCCCGACGGGCCGATGAGCGCGGTGATCCTCCGCGGCTCGATCGCGAGGTTCACGTCCTTGAGCGCGCGGAACCGGCCGTAGTGGAACGCGACGTCCCGGAAGGTGATCACCGGCTCCGGAGCCGGTGCATCGGCCGCGACGTCGCGCGACGCGGAAGAGGTGGGGTCGATCGACAGCGTGACGGTCATCACCAGGCTCGTTCGTAGCGGTTGCGAAGGAATACCGCCACGCCGTTGGCGAACAGCGTGACGACGAGGAGCACGACGATCGCGGCGGCCGCCAGCTGGCGGAACTCCTCCTGCGGCTTGCGCGACCAGTCGTAGACGATCATCGGCAGTGCGGTGTAGCTGCCCGTGAACAGGGTGTCGATCGCGAGCCCCGAGAAGGAGCCCAGCACCGCGCCCGCGATGACGAGCGGCGCGGTCTCGCCCAGCGCCCGCGACAGCGCGAGCACCGTCCCGGTCAGGATGCCCGGCGCGGCCGCCGGGACGACGAGCTTGCGCGTGACCTCCCAACGCGACGCCCCGACACCGTAGCCCGCCTCGCGGATCGCGATCGGCACGGCGCGCAGGGCCTCGATCGAGGTGATGATCACGATCGGCAGCACGAGCGCGGCGAGTGTCGCAGCACCGGCCAGGATGCTCCGCCCGTTGCCGTCCCCGTCGAGGCGGTCGAACAGCGCGACGAACACCGTCAGCCCGAGCAGGCCGTAGACGACCGAGGGCACGCCGGCGAGGTTGCGGATGTTCACCTGGATGAGGCGCGTGAGCCGGTTGTCCGGGGCGTACTCCTCGAGGTAGATCGCGGTCATCAGGCCGATCGGGAACGCGACGAGCGCGACGAGCATGCCCAGGACCGCCGTGCCCACGATCCCCTGGAGGACCCCGGCCCGCGCCGGGTTCGAGGACAGCGAGGCGGTCAGGAACTCGACGCCGCGCTCGGTGAACACGGGCAAGGCGCGTGAGATCACGTCGGCCAGCAGCACGAGCAGGATCGCGAGCGAGAACAGGAGGCTCACGAGGAGCAGCACCTGGAACACCAGGCCCCACGTGTCGCGGCGCGTCGATCGGAGCGACCGATTGACGGCGACGCGCGGAGCCGCGGATCCGATGGTCGTCATCGCGGTGCCCTAGTAGCGCTGCCGCGTCCGGCGGACGAACGCGTCGCCGAGGACGTTCAGGCCGAGCGTGATCCCGAACAGCAGGAAGCCGACGAAGAACAGGCTGAGGTAGGCCGCGTCGTCGCCCACGACCTGGTCGCTTCCGGTCGCGAGCAGGACCATCGCCGACGTCATCGTGCCGCCCGGGTCGAGCGGGTTGATCGTCCGCATCTGCGGCGCCCCGGCGGCGACCGCCACGACCATCGTCTCGCCGATCGCGCGGCTGGCGGCCAGGATGAACGCGGCGACGATGCCCGAAATGGCCGCCGGGACGACGACCCGGATGCTCGTCGTCACCCGCCGCGCTCCGAGTCCGTAGGACGCCTCCCGGAGGCTGCGCGGCACGGCGCGCATGGCGTCCTCGGCCACCGACGCGATCAGCGGGATCGACAGGATGCCCACCCCGATCCCGGCCGCGAGCAGGTTGAACCCCGACGCGTCCGCGAACACGCTCCGGATGATCGTCGGGCTGATGAACGTGAGGGCGAAGAAGCCGATCACGACGCTCGGGATCCCGGCCAGGACCTCGAGCACGGGCTTCACGACGCGGCGGACGCGGGGCGTCGCGTACTCGGCGAGGTAGACGGCGCTCGCCAGCCCGATCGGCGTCGCGATGAGCATCGCGATCGCCGTCACGATCAGGGTCCCGAGGAGGAGAGTCGCGACGTCGAAGATGCCCCGCCGGGGGAACCATCCGAGCCCGACCAGGGCCCCGGGATCCACCTTCGAGAGGAACGAGAGCGCCTCGACCGCCACGGTGCCCACGATGAACGTGCTGATCACGATGGACAGCAGCGCGGCGGCGAGGAACGCGGACCGGACGGCCGCTTCGCGGCGTCGACGCCCGGCGCTCCCCCGGAGGGAGCCTGCCGGCAGCGCCATCGGCGCCTGAGTCATCGCCCGATCCTCGCTGGTCACTGCGGAGAGGCTACCGGGCCTCCCACGCCGCCCGTGTCGCTTCGAGCGCCTCCGGCGTGAGCGGCACGTAGGGCACCGTCTCGAGGACGGTGTCGATCGTGCCTTCGGCGAGGTAGAAGTCGACGTACGCGGCCACGGCCGGGTTCTCGGCCGCGCGGGCCTTGTTGACATAGATGAACAGGTCGCGCGAGATCGGGTACTCGTTCGAGGCGATCGTCTCCGCGGTCGGCTCGACGCAGGTCCCCCCGGGCTCCTCGCTGATCTGGAGCGCCTTGACCGTGTCGACGTTCTCCTCGTAGAACGCGAACCCGACCCAGCCGAGCGAGGTGTCGGCGGTGGTGATGCCTTCGACGATCGCGTTGTCGTTCGCGCTGGCGGTGTAGTCCGGTCGCGTCGTGGCGTCCTGTCCGCGTGCCTCCGCGGCGTCGGCCATCACGATCTCCACGAAGCTGTCGAACGTCCCGGATTCCTCGCCCGGCCCGGTGATCACGAGCGGCGCATCGGGCAGCGTCGTGGTCGACCCGAGCGCCGTGGCGATCTCCTGGCCGTCGGCCCAGCTGTCGAACCCGACCGACTCGGGGCCGAGGAGCGCGTACAGGTCCGCGAAGCTGAGGCAGCTGACCGCGGTGTTGGCAGGCGACGTGAGCACGCTGATGCCGTCGATGGCGACCTTGAGCTCGACGTACTGGACCCCGTTCCGGGTGCAGACGTCGGCTTCGCCCTCGGCGCGGATCGGGCGGGAGGCATCGCTGATGTCGGTCTCGCCAGCGCAGAACTTCTGGAAGCCGTCGCCGGTGCCGGGCCCCTCGACGGTGTAGTCGAAGCCCGGGTTCTCGGCCTTGAACAGCTCGGCCACGCCGGCGGAGATCGGCTCGACCGTGGACGAGCCGGAGACGAAGATCGAGCCGCCGGTGCCGTCCGATGCCTGGCCCCCGTCCGGTGCGGTTGTCCCGGTGCCGCTGCCGCAGGCTGCGACGATGACGGTCGCGGCAAGGGCGATGGCGCCGAGGCGCCTGGGCGGTGTGAGCCTCACTCGTGCCCTCCGTTCGTCGGGCATGCCGCGCACGCCCGCCAGGGTTCCTCCCGTGATGACGGGCTTACCGTCAGACGCGCCGGTGAACGCGCCGTTCGCGCGGCGTTAAGCCTCCGTTAACGGGGGGCGGCGCCCGAAGCGAGGCCCGCGAACGCGCGCGCTCGTCGGGTGGCAGACTTCGCACTCCCGGCAGGAGGAATGCGATGGCGAAGGCGCGAAGCGACACGGTCGACACCGTGACGGGCGCAGCGGTGGCCGAAACCGAGAGCGACGCGACGGCCAACGGGAAGCAGGGGGCGGGCACGGCCGAACCCGGCGCGCGCTCGAAGCGAGTCCGGCGCGCCGAGAAGGCATCGGCGCGGGCGGCAGCGGTCGCAGCGCGAGCGACGAAGGACGCGGCCCGCGCGCTCCGGCAGGCGGAGAAGGCGGCGCGGCGCGCGGCGAAGGCGTCGCTGAAGGCCGAGGCCGCGGCGGCCCGCGTGCGCGAGCTCGTGGCCCGTGACGCCGAGCGTCTCGCCGACGGGGCCGACGGCAAGGCAAAACGTCGCGGCAAGGCGGCGAAGGTCGCCGGAGCCGCGGCCCGCGGCGCGGGCCGGGTGCTCGGGGAGGTCGCCGGGCTGGTCCGCCAGGCGGCCGAGCCGGCGGCGGGCGTGATCGTCCGGCGGGTGGCGGGCGACGGTCGGAACGGCGACGGTACATCGCCCGCCTCGACGGCGGCGACGACGGCGGAGACGGCCGACGCGCCCGACACGGGCGATCCCGGGAGCCGCGCCTGAGCCCGGTCGGCGCGGCGATCGACGTCGGGTCGACGAGCGTCCACCTGCTCGTCGCCGACGTCACGGACGGGCGAGTGACGCCGCTTGCCGACGAGAGCGCGTTCCTCGGGCTGGGCGATCGGGTCCGCCGTGAGGGAACGATCGGCGAGGAGCTCACCGCGCGGCTGGTTGCGGCCCTGGCGGGCTATGTCGCTACCGCGCGCCGTCTCGACGCGCGGTGGGTCGAGGTCGTGGGCACGGAGCCCCTCCGCCGCGCGCACGACAGCGCGCGGGTGGTCCACGTGGTGGACGTCGCCGTCGGCGTGCCGTTCCACGTCCTCGGTCACGAGGAGGAAGGGATCGCCACGCTCCTCGGCGCGACCGCCGGGCGGCCGGTGACGGACGACACGCTCGTCGTCGACATCGGTGGCGGGAGCAGCGAGTTCGTCGTCGTGGGGCCCGGGCATCACCCCCGGGCAACGGGACTCCGTCTCGGGTGCGCAACCCTGACCGCGGAGCTCGTCACGCACGACCCGCCGAGCGCGGACGAGCTGGAGGCGCTCCACGCCGCCGCGCTCGATGGCCTGCGCGCTGCCCCGGACGCGCGGCCCGCGACGATCGTCGCGGTCGGTGGCACGGCCTCGAACGTCGCGCGGATCGCGGGGCTCGCGGCCGGCAGCGCGCCCGTGCTCTCCCGGACCGACGTGCGGGCCGCGCTCGACACGCTGGCGGCGACGCCTGCCGACGAACTCGTCGCCCGCCACGGGGTGAACCCGGTCCGGGCGCGGATCCTGCCCGCGGGGGCGTCGATCGTGCTCGCGCTGCTCGACCGCTACCGGGCCGGGGAGGTCGTCGTGTCGGACGCCGGGATCCGCGAGGGGGTCGTGCTCGCCGTCAGCCGCGCGGGACGGGCGTGGCGCGACCGGCTCGAGGGGCTCGCCGCGGGCTAATCAGCCCCGGCGCGGTCAGAGACCGGCGACCACCCGCCCGAGACCCCGCCGGAACCCGAGCCCGGCGACGCCGCGCCAGATCGGCGGCAGCGTCCGCCGGACCCGCGCCATCTCCCGCTCGCGGCTGACGAGGTAGCGGCCGATCGCCGCGCCCTCCGCCTCGGACAGGTCGCCCGCGTGCTCGACGAGATAGGCCCGCGCGAGGTTCGCGGCCACGTCGGCGTCGTTGAGCAGGCCGAGGTGGTCCTGGAGCGCGGTCACCCGGGCGATGAGCGGGTCGGCGTCGGGCCCCAGGGCGTCGCGCACGAACTCGAGCGTGTACCGGAGCCACTTGCCTGCGATCCGCAGGTCGTGGAGCGTCGTGACGTCCGCCCAGCGGAGGACGGCCTCGTAGGCGCGCACCTGTTCGTACGCGGCCCAGATGCGGGACGGGAACGTGTCCCGGACGCGGTGCGGCTGGACGGCACCCACCGGCAGGCTGGCGGCGCCCTCCTCCTGGGCGAATGCGCGGTAGCCCTCGAGCCAGGACACGTAGCGCGGCGCATCCAGCTCCGCCAGCAGCCGCTCTCGCGCAGCGTCGCGCTGCCGCCGCCACGACGCGACGAGCGGGTCGAGCGCGGCCCGATCCGCCGCCGCTTCCTCCGCGTACGTCTCGATGCCGCCGATCAGCACGTCGAGGTCGCGCACCGCGCCCAGCCGCCGGGCCACCGTCCGGAGCCGCTTCTCGTGGCGGGCCGTGGCGCGCCGATCGAAGGCCGACCCGAACACCCGCCACGCCGCACGCTGGCGCCGGGTCGCGACGCGCATCTTGTGGAGGTCCTCGGGGTCCGCCCCGGAGCGGGTGCCGGCCTCCCGGGCGAGCATCAGAGCCAGGTGGTGGCGGAGCACCTTGCGGCCCGCCTCGGACAGGTGGTCGTCGCCCGCGACACCCGGGGACTTGCCG
>DASSPX010000140.1:0-4011 GCA_035699445.1 Candidatus Limnocylindrales bacterium
GGCGCCGTGATCCCGCTCGTGACGGCACAGCTCCTCTCGAGCAAGACGAACGTCGTCACGGCGGTCCACGTCACCGTCCGTTCGGGCATCGACCCGCACCGTGTCGCCGTCGCGATCGAGGACAGGCATCCCCAGCTCGCCGTCCTCGAGTCGTCCGGCGACTACGGCGAGGTCGACCAGGGCTTCGAGATCCTCGCCGCCGCCAACCTCGCGATCTCGGTGCTCGCCGTCGGGATCGGCGCGATCGGCGTGATGAACACGATGATCATGTCCGTCTTCGAGCGGACGCGGGAGATCGGGATCTTCCGCGCGGTCGGCTGGCGGGGGAGCCGGATCATCCGGATGGTGCTCGTCGAGTCGATCGCGCTCTGCCTGCTCGCAGCGCTGCTCGGAGTCGGGCTCGGGGTCGCCGCAAGCCGCGCCGTGCTGCTCGTGCCGTCGATCTCCGCGCTGCTCGTACCGGCGTACCCGCCCGACGTGTTTCTGCGCGCGGCCCTCGTCGGGGTCGCGGTCGCGCTCGTCGGCGCCCTCTACCCCGCGATCCGGGCGGTGCGCCTGTCACCGATGGAGGCGCTTCGCCATGAGTGAGCGCACGGTTCGGAACGCCTTGCCGGAGGAGGTGCGGCGCGCGAGCGCCGGGGGTCTCGAGCTGTCGCCCGTCGGAGCGCCCGACGACGCCGTCATCCGCGTGCGTGGCGTCCGCAAGGCGTTCGACGAGGGCCGCATCCTCGCGCTGCAGGGGATGGACCTGGACGTCGCGCCCGGCGAGTTCGTTGCGATCGTCGGGCCGTCCGGCTGCGGCAAGTCGACTCTCCTCCACCTGATCGCGGCCCTCGATCTCCCCGACGCAGGCACGATCGAGGTCGCCGGGCACGACCTCTCCTCGGGCCGCGACCTCGCGCACTACCGTGCGCGCCACGTCGGGATGGTCTTCCAGCTGCACAACCTGCTCCCGTCGCTCACTGCGGAGGAGAACGTGCAGGTGCCGATGCTCGAGAGCGATCTTGCGCGCAGGGAACGGCGCTCCCGGGCCATCGAGCTGCTCGGGGCCGTCGGGCTTGCCGGCAGGGAGCGCAACCGCCCGCCGGAGCTCTCCGGCGGGGAGCGCCAGCGCGTCGCCGTCGCGCGCGCCCTCGCCAACGACCCGCCGATCCTGCTCGCGGACGAGCCCACCGGCAGCCTCGACTCCGAGGCGGGCCGCCGCGTGCTCGAGCTCATCGCCGACCTTCGCCTCGCCCGTGCGCTGACCGTGCTCCTCGTCACCCACGATGCCGGCGTCGCGGTGCAGGCCGATCGCGTCGTGCGGATGCTCGACGGCCGGGTCGCGCCCCGCACGACCACCGCGACGGACGGGAGCTGATGGGGCCGGAGGTCGGGCGGCGCCGGCGGGCGCCGTTCAGCCGGTCTCCGGGACGGGCCCGCGCGGGACCTCCCGTGGGCGTCCGGGCCGCGTGGCGAGCACGGAGCCGGCGAGCACGAGAACGAAGCCGACGCCCATCCCGACCGTGAGGTCCTCACCCAGCACGACGACGCCGAGCGCGGCCGCGACGGCCGGGTTCACGTACGTGATCACCGTTGCCCGGACCGGCCCGATCTCTGCGATCAGCGCGAAGAAGACGAGGAACGCGATCGCGGTGCAAACGACCGCCAGCACGACCATCGAGGCGAGCGCCTCCGCCGACGGCCTGCTGCCCGGCCCCGCGGCCACGGTGATCGGCACGTACAGCAGGGCGCTGACGCCCAGCGAGGCCGCCAGCACGCCGAGCGGCGGAAGCCCGGCGAGCCGCCGTTGGAGTATCACCGGCCCGACCGCGTAGCAGACGGCCACCACGAGGACCTCGACGACCGCCCGTGCGCTCGTTCCCTCGATCCCGAGCCCGACGATCGACGCGACGCCGGCGATCCCCAGCACGAGGCCGATCCCCCGATCGAGCGTGACGCGCTCCCGGGTGCGGGGCCCGAGGGCGATCGCGGTGCCGACCAGCGGCGTCGCGGCGATCAGCAGCGCCGTCAGCGAGCTGGAGATGCGCGTCTCGGCCGAGCCGAGGAGCACCCACGGCAACGCGATCTCGATCCCGGCGAACGCGAGCACCGGCCGCCAGTACGGGAGGAGGGGACGGAGCTCGTCCCGCGCGGCTGCGAACGGCAGGAGGAGCAGGGCGGCGATCCCGGTGCGGGCCAGCACGAGCAGCGACGGGCTCACGTCCTCGACCGCGACCTTGATCAGCAGGTACGGAATGCCCCAGATGACGCACATCGCCGCGAACAGCACCCAGCCGCGCGTCGTCATCGAGCCACGCATCCCACAACGCTAGAGACTCGTTCCCCGATCGAGCGATCGGGACGACTGATCGACTCGATCGGGCGCCGGAATCGGGGCGTTGCGCCGATGGCGCACCATGCGGCCGCCGTGCATGGGCGCGCGGGCGCGGTCGACGTGGTCCAGCCCGCGGTCGGGAGGAGGCCGCCCGGGCGCGGCCTCCTCGCTGATCGCTCAGACGAACTCGAGGCCGTAGTCGGGTGCGGCGGCCACGTAGCGCGCCGCGACCTCGTCGAGGTTGTCCGGTGCGCCCTCGGCCGCGTTCGGCGCCGGCTCGAGCGTCTCCTCGAAGAAGCGCTCCATGCCTGCCGGCGTGAAGGTGAGCACCATCCGGGCGGTCTCGGAGCCGGCGTTCGTGAAGTTGTGCACCGTGCCCCGCGGCACGTTGACGAAGTCCCCCGGGCCGGCGGTGATCGTCTCGTCGCCGAGCCGGAACCGGATCTCGCCCTCCAGGAGGTAGAAGGTCTCGTCCTCCCGCCGGTGGATGTGCGGCGGCGGGCCGCCACCGGGCGGCACGAGCGCCTCCATCGCGAAGTACGCGCCGCCGGACTCCTCGCCGGTCACGAGGAAGGTGTAGTGGTCGCCGGGACCCCAGTACGCGGGCCCGGTCGCAACGGGACGGTGGAAGAGCCGTGCCTCGGTCGCCAGCTGCAGTGCGCTCATGTCGTCTCCTTGGGACTGAAGGGTTAGTTGCACGTGCAAGGAGCTTGCCGATCGGTCGGCGGCCCGTCGGGGCCGAGAACCGAACACCGCACGTGCGGGAAACCGAACCACGCCGCCAGTGGCAGTGGATCGCGTGCGTCCCGGTGGGATCGCCGGCGGAGGAGCCTTGCGTCCGGCGACCTGCCGAAGCATGCTAGGCCGATGCCGCACGCCCGACCGATCGTCTTCGTCACGGACTTCGGGCTCGGCAACGAATGGGTCGGCCTCTGCCACGCGGTGATGAGCGGGATCTCGCCGGGCTCCCCGATCGTCGACCTCTCACACCTGATCCGCCCGCTCGAGGTCGCCGCCGGAGCGCTCCTGCTCGCCGACTCGCTGCCGTACGTACCCGAGGACGCGGTGATCCTCGGCGTCGTCGAGCCGAACGTCGGCAAGGATCGCGAGATCGCGATCGAGACGGCGAGTGGGCGCGGGCTCGTCGGCCCGGACAACGGGCTCCTGTCGCTCGCCTGGGAGGCGGCGGGGGGGATCCGCGCCGCGGTCGAGATCACGTCGGCGGACGTGCTCCGGCCGATCCACGCCGAGTCGTTCCGGGCCCCCGACACCCTCTGCCCGGCGACCGCGCACCTCGCGGCCGGGATGGCGATCGAGCAGCTCGGCACCCCGCTCGATCCTGCGGGCCTGACGGTGCTGCGGCTCGCCGCGCCCGAGGTCGAGCCGGGCCGCATCAGCTGCGAGGTGATCGACTTCAACCGCTTCGGGAACGTGCAGCTCAACGTCCGGCCGGCCGATCTGGCCGCCGGGGGCCTCGACGAGGCCCCGGCGCTCCGGGTCGAGGCCGTGTCGGGCGCCGTCGAGGCGAAGCGTGGCAGCACCTACGCCGACTTCCCCGCCGGCGAGTACGGCGTGCTGTTCGACCCGCGCGGCTGGCTGACGATCGTGCGCGGCAACCCTGCGAGCGCGCTCGACGGGCTCGGCCTCTCGCTCGCGGCCCCCGTCTGGCTCAGCCTCCCGAACGTCGATTGACG
>DASSPX010000141.1:0-27748 GCA_035699445.1 Candidatus Limnocylindrales bacterium
ATCGCGCGGAACGCGGCGAGGAACGTCTCCTGGACCGCGTCCTCGGCAGCCTCGACGCTGTTCGTCAGGCGGTACGCGATCCGGTAGAGGCGCGGGCGATAGCGTCGAACGAGCTCGGCGTACGCCGCCTCCGAGCCGGCCCGGCAACGCCGAAGCAGCTCGCGCTCGTCCCAGGCCGTCATCTCCACGTCGATCTCGCGCGCCTCCATGTCCGGCCGCCCCCCAGCATTTGCCTAGGCCGAGGCCCGGATGTCGCGGACGCGCCCGACCAGGCGTGGCCGGGTGCATCGCCCACAGTCTGCCACATGGAAGGGTCAGTGGAAATGCGGGAGGACGCCATGGGAGGAATGTCCTAGGACGGTTGTGGAGGGTTCGGGGCAGTCCGGAGGGGTCGATCCGGGGTCATGGCGGGGGCCGGGGCGGCCGTTCATCGCACCGCGAAGGCAGCGGCCTCGGGGCGGCCCAGCCACGCATCGAGGGGCTGCGCGGCGGCATCCTTGGCGGACAGCAGGGGGTTGGCGACGGGCCACGCGATCCCGACGCGCGGATCATCCCAGCGGATCCCGGACTCGGCGGCCGGGTTGTACGTGCCGGTCACGAGGTACTCCACGTCCGTGCCGTCCTCGAGCGCGCAGAAGCCACGTGCGTATGGCGCCGGCGCCCAGATCAGCACGGGCTCGTCCGCGCTGAGCGTCTCCCCGACCCAGCGGCCGAGCGTGGGCGAGCCGGGCCGGATGTCCACCGCCACGCAGAACGCCCGCCCACGGACCACCCGCATCAGCTTGCCCTGCGGCGGATCCCACTGGAAGTGAAGGCCGCGGATCACGCCCGCCCGGGAACGCGACTGGTTCACCTGCACGAACGATGACGGCAGCCCGGCGGCCGCCCAGGCGTCGCTCCGGAACAGCTCGACGAAGAAACCTCGATCGTCCGCGAAGCGCTCGGGCCGGACGATCAACACGTCCTCGAGCGCAGTGCGCTCGATCCCGACGCCCACCTACATCATCACCAGGCCGCCGTCCACGGCGAGCACCTGGCCGGTGATGAACGCCGCCTCGTCCGAGGCGAGGAACGCGACCGCGGCCGCGATCTCCTCCGGCGTTCCGAACCGCCCGAGCGGCGTTCGCTCGACGATCTGCGCCTTGAGCTCCTCGGGCAGGCTCTCCGTGAGCTCGGTGACTACGAACCCGGGGGCGACCGCATTCGCCGTGATGCCGCGCGATGCCAGCTCCCGGGCCGTCGCCTTCGTCAGGCCGATGAGGCCGGCCTTCGCGGACGAGTAGTTCGCCTGGCCCATCTGCCCGGCCTGTCCGGACACCGACGTGATGTTCACGATCCGGCCGCTGCGTGCCTTGAGCATCGGGCGGGTCACCGCCTTCGTCGCGTAGAACGCCCCGAAGAGGTTCGTCTCGAGGACGTCGCGCCACGCATCGGCGCTCATGCGCATGATCAGGTCGTCGCGCGTGATGCCCGCGTTGTTCACGAGGATGTCGAGCCGGCCGAACGCCTCGAGCACGCGCTTCACGAGCGCCTCGGCCGCCTCCTGGTCCCGGACGTCCGCCTGGACGGCGAGGCCTCGTCGGCCGAGCACCTCGATCCCCGCCACCGTGTCGGCCGCCGCCACCTCGTTCCCCCGGTAGCTGATCGCGACGTCCGCGCCCTGGGTCGCGAGCCGGGTCGCGATCGCGCGTCCGAGCCCGCGCGAGCCGCCGGTCACGAGGGCGACCTTGCCCGTCAGATCGATCACGAGACCCTCCTGTTCAGCGGATGGGCTGGGCGGCCGGCTCCGGCTCGCCCGGGATCACGTCGTCGAGCGGGATCTCGATCCCCGGCTCGATCGGACGGCGGACGATGTCGGCGAGCACGGGCGGGATCGGGTCGACGGAATCCCAGTCGAGCGGGAGGCGGACGTGAACATCCTCGGGCCGGACCTCGGCCTCGGCCGCGATCCCGCGCGCCGGATCCGCGGTCCACTCCATTGCCACGGCGCCGGACGTGAAGCCGGCGCCGAAGGCGACGAACACGAGTCGATCGCCGACCTGCACGCGCCCGCCGTTCACGGCCTCCGCAAGGGCGATCGGAACCGAAGCCGCCGACGTGTTGCCGTAGCGGTCGAGGTTCACGAAGAACTTGTCCATCGGCAGGTCGAGGCCCTTCGCGACCGCCTCGATGATCCGGATGTTCGCCTGGTGCGGGATGAACAGGTCGATCTCCGACGGGTCGAGTCCCGCGCGGCGAACGGCCGTCAGCGCGGTGGACGCGAGCGTGCGTGTCGCGAAGCGGTACGTCTCGCGGCCCTCCATGCGCATGAAGTGCTCGCGCCGCGCGACCGTCTCGCCCGACGGCGGCGCCTTCGAGCCCCCCGCCGGGATCCAGATCATGTACGCGCCCTGCGGCTCGGTCGTCAGCTCGATCCCGAACGGGCTGTCGGCGTCGTCGCTCGCGGACACGACGACGGCGCCCGCGCCGTCTCCGAACAGGATGCAGGTGCTCCGGTCCGTGTAGTCGAGGAACCGGGTGAGCAGCTCCGCGCCGATCACGAGCGCGTGCCGTGCGAGCCCGGTCGAGACGTACGCGTGGGCGGTCGCGTACGCGTAGACGAAGCCCGAGCAGGCAGCGGCGACGTCGAACGCGGCGGCACGCGTGTTGCCGATCGCTTCCTTGACGAGCGCCGCGGTCGAGGGCATCCAGTAGTCCGGCGAGAGCGTGGCGAGGACGATCACGTCGATGTCGTCCGGCTCCAGCCCGGCGGCACGGATCGCGCGCAGGCCGGCGACCGCGCCCATCGACGCCGTCGTCTCGTGGGCGGCGGCCACGCGCCGCTCGCGGATGCCCGTGCGGGTGACGATCCACTCGTCCGAGGTGTCCACCATCCGCTCGAGATCGGCGTTCGTGAGAATGCCGGCCGGGGCGTACCGACCCCAGCCCGTGATCCGCGACCCGCGCGCGCCCCCCGGGGCCGCGCCGCCCGACGGCGTCGGAAGGCTCACGAGGGATCGACCTCGATGAGCGGCTGCTTCGCCTTCACGAGCGATCCGCTCTCGGCGACGATCCGCACGACTCGACCGGCGAGATCGCTCTTGATCTCGTTGAACAGCTTCATCGCCTCGATCAGGCCGATCACCTGGCCCACGGACACATGGTCCCCGACCGAGACGTACGGCGTCGCCCCCGGGCTGGGCGAGGTGTAGAAGATGCCGGTGAGCGGCGCCTTCACCGACGGGCGTGCCGGGGCGGCGGCGCGACCCTCGGGGGCGTCGACGCCGGGGCCGACCGGGACGGGCCCGCCGTCACCGGCGCCGCGCCCGGCCGGCGGGACCGCCGTCACCATCGGGACCGGGGCAGCGACCGCGACCGGCTTGCGCAGGACGAGGCCGGTGCCCCCGGACTCGACCTCGAGCTCCGACAGCTCGCTCCGGTCGAGGAGGGCGGCGAGGCGGTCCACGAGTGCGAGCAGGGTCGCATCCGTCCCCTCGACGGGTGGTGCCGCGGCGGCCTCCGGGGAATCGCCGGCGGCGCCCGGGTCGGCCGCCCCGGCCGGATCCATGGCCACCGGGTCCTCGGCGGGCGGCTGCGGCTCGCTCACGGTGCCCAGCGCGCAAACACGAGCGCGGAGTTCTGACCGCCGAACCCGAAGGAGTTGCTGATCGCGGCACGGATCTCGCGCTGCCGGGCGCGGTTCGGGGTCAGGTCGAGGCCCTCGCCGGCGGGATCGGGGTCGTCGAGGTTGATCGTGGGCGGCACGCAGCCCTCGCGGATGGCGAGGATCGTCGCCACGGCCTCGATGGCCCCGGCCGCGCCGAGGGTGTGGCCGAGCATCGACTTGTTGGCGGTGATCGAGACGTTCGGCGCGCGCTCGCCGAAGATCGTGCGGATCGCCGTGAGCTCCGCCTTGTCGCCCTCCGGCGTCGAGGTCGCGTGCGCGTTCAGGTGGTCGATCGCGTCGGGTGCGAGGCCGGCCTTCTCGAGCGCCCGGCGGGCCGCGCGCACGGCCCCGATGCCGCCCGGGGCCGGGAGGGTGATGTGCGAGGCGTCCGCGGTCGCGCCATAGCCCACGAGCTCGGCGAGCGGCTGCGCGCCGCGGGCGAGCGCGTGATCGAGCGCCTCGAGCACGAGGACGGCGGCGCCCTCGCCGATGACGAAGCCGTCCCGGCCGGTGTCGAACGGGCGCGAGGCGCGCTCGGGCTCGTCGTTGCGCGTCGACAGCGCACGCATCGCGGTGAAGCCGCCGATCATCGACTCGGTGATCCCGGCCTCGGTGCCGCCCGCGAGCATCATGTCCGCATCGCCGCGACGGATGATCTCCCATGCCTCGCCGATCGAGTGGCCGCCCGTGGCGCATGCCGAGCTGATCGAGAAGTTCGGGCCGGTCATCCCGAAGCTGATCGCCACCTGGCCGGCGCCCACGTTCGGGATGCCGTACGCGATGAAGAACGGCGAGATCCGGTCGGGACCGCGCGTCGCGCTGATCCCGATGTTCTCGCTCAGCGCGTTCACGCCGCCCAGCCCGGTGCCGAGCAGCACGCCCGTCCGCTCCGCCTCGTCGCCCTCCATCCGCTCCGGCAGCCCGGCCTGGTCCATCGCCTCGCGCGCGGCCACGAGCCCGATCTGGATATAGCGGTCGATCCGGCGCTGGTCCTTGCGATCGAGCACGCCCGAGGGATCGAACCCCTTGATCTCGCCCGCGATCCGCGACGGCAGGCGCGCGGGGTCGAACGCCTCGATCGGCGCGATGCCGCTGCGACCCTCCACCAGGCCGGCCCAGGTGGTCGGGACGTCGTTGCCCAGCGCCGTCACCGCGCCCATGCCGGTGACGACGACCCGCCGCGGTCGATCCGGCCACCCGGTCATCGCACGAGCTTCCCGGTGCGGACGGTCGCGGCGCGGTACACGTCGCCCGGCAGCCCGCGCGCCGAGATCGCGTTCGCCACGTCGAGTGCCGGGAACGCGACGCGCCGGATCTCCGCCCGGACATCCGGCCCGTCGATCTCGACCAGCGCCCACGACGCCGTCGGGTCGCCGTCGAACACGTACCCGGCGGAGCCGGCGTTCACGATCAGCTTCCAGCCCAGGTCGCGGACCTCCGGGACATGCGTATGCCCGACGCAGATCACGCGAGCATCCGTGCCCGACGCCCGCTCGAGGATCACCGTCGGATCGAGCGCCTGGTCGAAGCCCTTCGTCTGGGAGCCGGGTGACGCGTGGACGACGAGCGCAAGCGTGTCGTCGAGGCTCGTCCGGCGCTCGGCGGGAAGCCGCCGCAGCCAGTCGAGCTGATCGTCGGACAGCTCATCGTGCGCCCACTCGGCGGCCGCCTGGATCGATTCCGGCACGCCGTCGGTCATCCACGGGAACGCGGCGGCGAAGTCGAAGTCCGCGACCGCGATGTCGGTGTTGCCCTGGACGACGAGCGCACCGTTCGCCTCGAGCGCCCGGACGGCGTCCACCGTCGCCGCGGGATCCGGCCCGTTGAGCACGAGGTCGCCGGCGACGAGGATCGCGTCCGGCTTCTCGCGCCGCACCGCCGCCGTGACCGCCTCGAGGGCGGCGAGGATGCCGTGGCAGTCCGACAAGACGGCGAGCCGGGCTGTCAACGGAGCACCCCGGCGGGCGGGATGATGAACGACAGCAGCCCCTCGCAGGCGACCTCGCCGTCGACGCTCGCGATGCCCCGCCCGCGCCCGAACTTCGAGCCGAGCTTCTCCATCGTCACCTCGAGCCGGAGGACGTCGCCCGGCCGGACGACGCGCCGGAAGCGGACCTCGTCGATGCCCGCGAACAACCCGATCCGGTCGCCGAAGCCCGGCTGCCGGGCGACGTAGACGGCCATCGTCTGCGCGAGCGCCTCGACCTGGAGGACGCCGGGCATGACCGGCAGGCCCGGGAAGTGGCCCTGGAAGAACCACTCGGTCGCGGTCACGCCCTTGAGGCCGACGATCCGATGCTGCTCGGGCTCGTACTCGACAATCCGGTCGACGAGCAGGAATGGCCAACGGTGGGGAATCAGCTTCTCGATCGCGGCGACGCCGAGTTCGTCCGCGGGCGCGGCCTCCTCGGCGGGGGCGATGGTGTCGGTCATCGGGGGCTCCGGTGCACGGGCGAAGGGTAGGCGGTCGAAGCGTCCGGCGGTGCCGAACGCGTGCAGTCATGCATCGATCGGCCGGCCCGCGCGGTCGCGCGCGCAGACCTCACGCGGGCGCTCGAGCCGCCGACTCGAGGAACGCCGCGCTCCCCAGGCGGTCGAGGAGATTCGTCGTGAATCGGCCCGACAGGAACGGCTCCGACTGGAGCAGGGCGCGGTGGATCGGGATGTTCGTGATCACGCCGGCCACGAGCATCTCGTCGAGGGCGACGCGGGCGCGGGCGATGGCCACCTCCCGGGTCGGACCCCAGACGACGAGCTTGCCGAGCAGCGAGTCGTAGTACGGCGGCACCTCGTAGCCGGCGAACATGTGCGAGTCCATCCGGATCCCGGGGCCGCCCGGGGTGAGCCATCGCTCGACCGTTCCCGCGCCGGGGCGGAAGTCGTGCTCCGGGTCCTCCGCGTTGATCCGCAGCTCGATCGCATGGCCGCGGAACGCAACGTCGGCCTGCGAGAAGCCCAGCGGCTCGCCGGCGGCGATCCGCATCTGGGTCGCGACGAGGTCGATCCCCGTGAGCATCTCGGTGACCGGGTGCTCGACCTGGATCCGGCAGTTGATCTCGATGAAGTACGCGTTGCCGGCGCCATCGACGAGGAACTCGAGCGTCCCGACGTTCTCGTAGCCCGCCGCCACGATCGCGCGGATCGCGTGCTCGGCGAGGTCCGCGCGCGCGGCGGGCGACAGCGCCGGCGTCGGCGCCTCCTCGATGATCTTCTGGTGGCGCCGCTGGACCGAGCAGTCGCGCTCGCCGAGGTGGACGCCGTGCCCGAACCGGTCGACGACGACCTGGACCTCCACGTGCCGGTTCTCGTCGAGCCACTTCTCCAGGTAGAGCGAGTCGTCCCCGAACGCGGACCTCGCCTCGGATCGGCAGACGGGGAGCGCTGCCGCCAGCTCGCGCGGCGAGCGGACCATCCGCATGCCCTTCCCGCCGCCGCCCGCCGACGGCTTGATGAGCACCGGATAGCCGACCCGCTCGGCCTCCTCGAGCGCATGGGCCTCGTCGCCCAGGAGACCCGAGCCCGGGATCGTGGGCAGGCCGTGCTCGGCGAGCAGCCGGCGCGTCCCCTCCTTCGACGCGAACCGCTCGAGCACCTCGGGCGACGGGCCGATGAACGTCAGCCCGTGCGCCCGGACCGCGTCCGCGAACGCATCGTCCTCGGACAGGAACCCGTACCCGGGATGGATCGCCTCGCAGCCGGTCACGAGCGCAGCCGAGATGAGCGACGGCGCGGACAGGTACGAGCGCTTCGCGTCGGCCGGCCCGATGCAGATCGCCTCCGTGGCGAGCTGGACGGGCAGCGAATCGCGGTCCGCCTCCGAGTACGCGACGACGGCCTCCACGCCGAGCGCCCGGCAGGCGCGCAGGATGCGGAGGGCGATCTCGCCCCGGTTGGCGATGAGGACGCGTCGGAACATCAGCCCGGCTCCGGTTCCACGAGGACGAGCGGCTCGCCGTACTCGACGCCGTCGCCGGCATCGACGAGCGTGGCGCCCACGATCCCGTCGATGGGGCTGACGACGTCCTGGGGCACGCCGAGCAGATCGACGACCGCGACGCGATCACCCGCGCGCACCCGCGCGCCGGGCGCGAGGCCGGGCCGGAAGATGCCCACCGCCGGCGAGGTCGCCTTCACCTGGCGGTCATCGCGCGGCGTGGATCCGGGCCGCTCGGCCGTGATCGGCTCCCCGCGCTCGTGTCCGTTCCGGGACGGGCTGCGGCCCTCGACCGCCGCGGGCGGATGGCCGTGCCCCTCGTGGCCGGGCTGCGCGCGTGACGGGCGCTCGCCGCTGCGACGCGCTAGGGGCACTGCATCGGGCGAACGGCGCAGCCGGACCTTCCAGCCCTCCTCACGGACTTCGAGCTCGCCGAGGCCGGTGGCGCCCAGCTTCGCGACGAGCGCGGGCACGAGGCCCTCTGCGAGGCGATCGAGCGCCGCGTGGTCGGCGGCGCGCTCGGCGGCGGTCCGTCGGCGGTAAGCCTCGTGTTGCGATGCGGGCTCCATCACACGTCCTCCCGGATCGGCGGCTCGTCACGGCGCACGCCGCCCGGGGGCACCGGGGCGAGCGCCCTGCCGGCGTCGAGGATGCCACGGAGCCGGTCGGCGATCCCGGGCCGGGCGGGAGCGGGCACCGGTGGCGGCGTGGGCAGCTCGAGGAACGCACCCATCGAACGGTAGCGGCGGTAGCGCTGCTCGACGAGCTCGTCGCGCGGGATCGCCGCGAGCCGGTCGAGCTCGGCGATGATCACGCTGCGCAGCCGGCGCGCCGTCTCGGCGTGGTCCGTGTGCGCCCCCTCCCCCGGCTCCGCCACGACGAGGTCGACGACGCCCAGCGCGTGCTGGTCGTCGGCGGACATCCGCATCGCGAGCGCGGCCGTCGGCGCCTCGTCGGCCGTTCGCCACAGGATCGAGGCGCAGCCCTCCGGGCTGATCACCGAGTACACCGCGTTCTCGAGCGCGATCACGACGTCGCCGACCGCGATCGCGAGCGCGCCGCCGGATCCGCCCTCGCCGGTGATCACCGACACGATCGGCGTCCGGAGCCGGCTCATGAGCGCAACCGAGCGGGCGATCGCCTCGGCGATGCCTCGCTCCTCCGATTCCGGGCCGGGGTGCGCGCCGGGCACGTCGACGAACGTCACCACCGGCAGCGCGAAGCGCTCGGCGAGCTCCATCGCGCGCATCGCCTTGCGGTACCCCTCGGGATGGGGCATCCCGAAGTTGCGCCGCACGTTCTCCTCGGTGTCGGCGCCCTTCTGCTGGCCGATCGCGACCACCCGACGGCCGTCGATCCGGGCAAACGCCGCGACGATCGCGGCGTCGTCGCCGTAGAGCCGGTCGCCGTGGAGCTCCACCACCTCGTCCGCCATGCCGGCGAGGAGCTCGAGCGTTCGCGGGCGGCGAAGGTTGCGCGCGAGCTGGACGCGCGCCCAGACGGCGTCCTTCGGGCTCGGGACGGGTGCGGACGGCTCGACCCGGCCGTCGCGACCGCGTCCGAGGAGGCGCTCAACCACGGCCGGACTCCGCGGGTGCCGGATCGGGGGCCGCCACGTCCGTGACGGGCTCGGCCGGCGGCGGCGGGGCCGACGGCGCGACCGGCGGCGCGACCGGCGCGGCCGCGACCTGCGGCGACCCGGAACCCGTCGCCTGGCCGGAGCCCGCAGGGGATCCTGCGAGGACCTCGATCGGCTCGAGCACCCGGTCCGCGAGCTGCCCGAGGAGGCTCAGCGGCCCGCGACCGGTGCCGTTCGCGGACGGGTCGACCGCTTCGCGGGGAGCCGGAACGAGGTAGCGGAGAAGCAACGCGATCTCGCCCCGCAGCTCCGCACGCGGGACGACCCGGTCGATGAACCCGTGCCGGAACAGGAACTCGGCGCGCTGGAATCCGGGTGGCAGCTCCTGGGCGATCGTGCCCGCGGCCACCCGCGCCCCGGCGAAGCCGATGAGCGCGTTCGGCTCCGCGATGTTCACGTCGCCCACCGCGGCGAACGACGCGAACACGCCACCCGTCGTCGGATCGGACAGCACCGACAGGTACGGGACGCGTGCCGCGCGCAGACGCTCGAGCGCCGCCATCGTCTTCGCCAGCTGCATGAGCGCGAGCGTGCCCTCCTGCATCCGGGCGCCACCGGACGCGGACACGACGACGAGCGGCACCCGCTCCTGCGCGGCGTGCTCCGCCGCCCGGGCAACCTTCTCGCCGACGACGGCCCCCATCGAGCCGCCCATGAACCCGAAGTCCATGACAACGATCGCGATCGGGACGCCGTCGATCCGGCCCGTCCCCCAGACCGCAGCGTCACGAAGGCCCGTGGCCAGCTGGGCGGCCGCGATCCGGTCCGGGTACGACTTCTGGTCGACGAATTCGAGCGGGTCGGCGCTCACGAGCACCGCGTCGAGCTCGACGAACGAGTGCGGGTCGAGCAGGTGGTCCAGGCGGGCCCGCGCCGACAGCCGGAAGTGGTGGCCGCACTTCGGGCACACCCGGAGCGCCCGGTCGAGCTGGCGGTTGAACAGCAGCTCCTCGCACGACGGGCACTTCGTCCACAGGTCCGGAGCATCGCCCTCGCGCCGGGCGCGGAGGGAGGGCAGCTTGATCGGCATCAGGACAGCCGCAGGCCGCGCGGCGGCGCGGGGATCGATCGGGCGCGGGAGCGGTGCGCGCGTCGATGGGCGGCCCGCGCGGCCCGGGCCATCGGCGTGCCACGCGCGTTCCGGTGACTCGCGCGCCACGCCATCCACGCCACGCCGGCGATCGACAGGGCCGCGGACGTGAGGGCGCCGCCGATGAGGATCGGCATCGCCGGGGGCGCCGGGCGCGAGACGGCCGGATCGATCGTGCCGGCGGCGATCGCGGCCAGCAGGGCGTCCTCGGCGGGGTCGCCGGCGGGATCCCCGGGCGAGCGGGGGCCGCGGAACGGGATGACGACGCCCTCGGCACCGGCGGCGGCCCGACGGCCGGCCGCGGACGCCGCCAGGCGCGCGGCAAGCCGCTCCTCGAATCGGAACGACGGGTGGATCCTCACGAGGTCGCGCCGGAGTCGCGTCGCGGTCGCGGCGAGCGCCGCGTCGATGGCCGGCCCGTCCGGGAGGTCCGCGCGACCGCCCGGCGCGCGGTCGTCGGCGCTCGAGAGCAGCGCGTCCAGGTAGCGGTCGACGGCGAGGACGTCGGCTCGCTCATCGCGCGGATGCGTCATCGCCGGTCGCCCCGGGCGAGGTCGGCGGCGACGGCCCGCAGCGCGCGATGGACGAGCACCCGGACCGCCCCTTCGGAGCGGCCGAGGATCCGCCCGATCTCCGCCGGCGAGAGCTCCTCGACGATCCGGAGCAGCAGTGCCCGGCGCCGGTCGTCCGGCAGCCGACGAACCGCGCGCAGCGCCGCGGCGGCGTCGTCGCGCAGGATCGCGTCCGCCTCGACGTCCACGGGGTCGGCGATCGTGAGCCCCGCCCCGACGGCCTGCTCGAGGGACGCCTCGGGCCGGCGGCGCCGGGACCGCCGCTCGTTCGCGATCACGTTCCGCGCGATCCGGAACAGCCACACACGGAACGTCGACTCGTCGCCGGTCCTCGCCCGTTCCTGGAAGCCGGGCAGCCCGGCGAGCGCGCGGAGGAACGTCCGCTCGGTGGCGTCCTCAGCGGCGTGATGGTCGGCAAGCTCGTAGAGCGCGAACGAGTACACCTGGGCCACGTACTTCCGGTACAGCGCGTCGAACCGGGCGGGATCGCGGCGGGCGGCCTCGACGATCGCCCGGTCGCCGTCGAGATGGACGACCTGCCCGCGGCCGCGCTCCGCCGAGGATCCAAACACCCGTCGCGCCATCCCGTTACACCTGCCCGGCCAGGCGGACGTGGACGATCTCGCCGGCATGGACCACCCGCTCCCCGTCGGCGCCGTCATCGAGCACGAGCCCGCCGCTGAGCGCGTCGACACCCAGCGCGCGCCGCTCGAGCACGGCGTCCGCCGTCTCGACCCGGACGTTGCGCCCGGTGGTCGCCTGGCGCTCCACCCAGCCGGCGACGTCGAACCAGCCGCGTCGGAGCGCCTCCGTGCGGGCCTCCAGGCGGCTCGTGAACGCGTCGAGGAGGAGCGCGAGGTCGATCGGCCGGCCGCCGGACGCAGCGCGGAGGCTCGTCATGGAATGGGCCAGCTCCGGCGGGAACGCCGCCTCCGGCCAGTCCGCGTTCGTCCCGATCCCGATGACGACCCGCGGATCGTCGGTGCCGAGCCCGTCCGATTCGCCGAGCACCCCGGCCAGCTTCCGGAGCGTGACCGGTGCCGCGAGCCGCGCGGCGGCGTCGGCGGCGGTCGCGTCGCCGGCGAGAAGCGCGCGGTCGCCCGTCGTCTCGATCACGAGGTCGTTCGGCCACTTGAGCCGGATCGCGCCCTCCGGCAGTCCGGCAACCTCCTCGGCTGCGTCCGCCATCGCGAGGGAGATGATCGCGGCCAGGCGCCAGGTGCGCTCGGGCGGCAGCCAGCCGGGGCGGAAGCCGAGCGACAGCAGGAGCGCCGCGCCCGGCGGCGCATCCCAGCGACGGCCGTCGCGTCCGCGTCCCGCCGTCTGCTCGTCCGCGACCGCGAGGCAGACCTCCGGGGTGCCCTCGGCGAGCCATCGCCGGACGACGTCGTTCGTGGAGCCGACGCTCGCGAACCGCTCGGCCCGGGACAGGAAGGCCTGACGGGTGGGGGTCATCCGGCGGGCGTGCCCGCGGCCTCCACGGCTTCCGGACGCTCGAGCTCGAACGCCTCGTGCAGGGCCCGGACGGCCTCCTCGACCCGGTCCTCGGCGATGATCGTCGTGATCCGGATCTCGGAGGTCGAGATCATCTCGATGTTGATTCCGGCGTCCGCGAGCGCCTGGAACATCCGCGCGGCGTAGCCCGGGGCGTTCTGGATCCCCGCGCCCACGATCGACACCTTCGCGACCGACGAGTCGGTGGTCATCTCCCGGAAGCCGAGCTCCCGGATGAGCGGATCGAGGATCCGCTTCGCCTTCGCGAGCTCGACGCGCGGGATCGTGAACGAGAGGTCCGTGGCGCCGTGGTGGCCGACGTTCTGGACGATCATGTCGACGTTGATCCCGGCCTCGGCGAGCGGCGCGAACACGTGCGCCGCGACCCCGGGCCGGTCCGGAACCTCGACGAGGGTGACCTTGGCGACGTTCCGGTCGTGGGCGAGTCCCCGGACCTTGTTCCGCTGCTCCACGAACGGATCCTCCTTGATGAGCGTCCCCGGCGCGTCCTCGAACGAGCTGAGGACCTCGATGACGACACCGTTGACCCAGCCGAGCTCGACCGCCCGGGTGTGCATCACCTGCGCTCCCTGCTGGGCGAGCTCGAGCATCTCCTCGTACCCGATCACCTCGAGCTGGCGGGCGGTCGGGACGATGCGCGGGTCCGCGGTGTAGATGCCGCGGACGTCCGTGTAGATCTGGCAGCGATCGGCGCCCAGCCGGACGGCGAGCGCGACCGCCGTGGTGTCGGTGCCGCCGCGCCCGAGCGTGGTGATCTCGGCGGTGTGGATCGCGTCCGTGCCGCTGCCGTTGCCGTTGCGGCCGTCGGCGCCACGGTCGGCCGGCGCATCCGGCTCGATTCCCGGCAGCGCGGCCTGGCTCATTCCCTGGAAGCCGGCGACGATCACGACCTTGCCGAGGGCCAGCTCCGCCTCGACCCGGCGGGGATCGATGCCGGCGATCCGGGCCTTGCCGTAGCGGCCGTCCGTGGTAATCCCGGCCTGGGGACCGGTGAGCGAGATCGCCGGGACGTCGAGCGAGTGGAGGGCCATCGAGAGCAGGGTCGCCGACTGGTGCTCGCCGGTCGCAAGGAGCACGTCGAGCTCGCGGGGATCGGGGTCGTCGGTGATGGCGCCGGCGAGCGCGAGAAGCTCGTCGGTCGTGTCGCCCATGGCAGAGACGGCGACGACGACGCGCGACCCGGCGGCACATTCCCGTGCGATCCGCCGCGCGACCCGCCGGATGCGGTCCGCGCCCGCGACGGACGAGCCGCCGAACTTCATGACGACGAGGGGGCTGGGCATCGGCGGCATGCTACCGCGGAGGGATGTGGACAACCCGGAAACAGGAGGACGGGGCCGGATCGCCCGGCCCCGTCCTGGGTCGCTTCGTGAGACGCGGAGCGCCGTCAGCTGTTCGGAGCGCCCGGACCCGTGTACTCGAAGATGTACAGGCCGTGGTCGCGGTCGCTGGCGAGGACGTACTCCTTGCCGTCGTGCTCCCAGACCTGGACGCCCCAGAAGTTGTTGCCGCCTTCCTCGATGTAGTGGCCGGTCTCGACGAGCTGGCCGTCGACGATGCGGGCCACGCGGAACCCGGCGGCGTAGTACGAGAAGTACGCGAGGTCGGCCCGCTCGTGGGACATCGCGACCTCGTGGACCGACATGTCGCCGGACCCGCTGGCGAACGCCGGGTTGTGCGCCTGCGGGATCGCGTACGTGTCGAGTTCGGTCATCTTCCCGGGACCGTACTCGAACAGCCGGACGTAGCCCCAGCCGTCGAACTTGAACGAGATCTCGATCGACTCGCCGGCCGTCCCGGCGGCGGGCAGGGCCGGGTTCGTGCCCGACGGGCAGTTCGCGGGGTTATAGCCCGCGATGCCGAGGATCTGGTAGCCGACCGAGCGGGAGACGAAGAAGGCCGGGATCGTGCTCGAGGCGAGCATGTTCAGGAGGCCTTCGCACAGCGGCGTGGACCCGGCCGTCGCGTTGAACACGATGATCGCGTCGTAGCCGGCCGCGGTCGCGTTGTCGATCTTCACCTGGAACGTGCAAGTCCCACGCTCCACGACCGCGATCGTGTACGCGGCGGGAGCTGTCGCGACGGGGTCGCAGGCGCGGCCCAGGAACACCGTCGGCCCGGCAACCACGTCGGACTGGCCGAACGGCACACCGTCCGACGCCACGCCGGCGCTGAACGGCGCGGGTGCGCCGCCATCGACCGACAGGAACGGCTTGTACGCGTCGAAGTCCTCGTCGGCCGCGACGACGTACGCATTGTCGAGGGAGAACTCCGCCTGGTGGGCGTTGCCCTCCGGGGGAAGGTTCGGGTCGGGATCGATCGCCGCGTTCAGGACCGCGTCCGGGTTCGGGAAGTCCGTGTCGGCGATGTAGCTGGCGCTCGCCGGGTCGTCCACATTGAGCGCCACGTAGCCGCCATCCCAGTACGAGAGCAGCATGACGTAGTGGTCGCCGATCTTCTTCACGATCACGTCGTGGAGGAACGACTCGGCCGTGCCGAGATCCGGCTGGATGATCTCGGGGAAGTCCTCGTTGAGGTCGTACTCCCTGATCATGACCGGCGCCGCGGGGTTCGTGATGTCGAGGATGTCGACGTCGTGGGCTTCCTCGTTGTCGACGAGGACCGCGTACGCCCGGTCATCGGCATTCGTGGCGGTCCCGTTCTCGTCCTCCCACACGAACACGCTGTGGATCTCGTGGGCGTCCGCCTCGGTCGGCGTGCCGAGCTCTCCGGCGGTCCGGTCGCCCACCCCCTGAGCGAGGTAGTGGGTCACCTTCGGGTTCGTGACGTCCACGAGCGTGACGCCGCCGATCGAGTGCCGGCTCGTCCTGCCCGTGCGCGCGTTCACCGAGTTGCTCTTGTTCAGGCAGTCCTCGTTGTTGAACGCGAGCAGGTCACCCGTCCAGGACTGCGTCGACAGGTGGATGGCCTGGACGCCCTCGCCGGCGTAGCTGTCGTTCGCCGTCCGGATGAAGTTGATCTGCTTCGGTGCGGCGGGGTTGCTGATGTCGAAGACGTAGACGCCGCCCTTCTGGCAGCTGGGCGCGGACCATGCCGCGAGATAGGCGTAGTTGCCGAGCACGCCGACGTCGGCGACGCGCCCCTCCTGGTCCTGGTTGATCCGCATCTTGCCGACCAGCCGGACGTTCTCGATCGACGTCGGCAGGTGGCCCTCGTCCCCGCCGTGCTGGTCGTGGGTGCGCTCCTCGAGCGCTGGGTCGAGCACCGACCCACCGTCGTCGGTGAGCGGCAGGTCGTGACCGACGGCGAGTCCCGCGGACACGAGCGCAAGCCCCGTCGCGAGCGCGACGCTTCGCGTCAGCCGATTGGGCATGACGGATTGCCTCCATCCAGGGCGGTCTCCACCGCCCGCCTCCGACCGGCCGAATCCACCCTCGCACCGGTCCGTCCGGGAGCAACCGAGCGGCGGGAGACACCACCGACCGACGCCACGTCCACCGCGTGACGAGGCACGGATCCCGGCATCCCGCTGCGGGTCCCGTTTGAGTGACTGCAACGTACAAGGGACGTGGACCGCTCGTCGTTACGATCCCGTTGCAGACCGGCTGTCGGGACCCGGTCGTTGACGTGACGCACCGCATCGTCACGAGGACTGGTAGCGTGCAGCCGAGCAGGAGGGCCGCGACCATGTCGTTCGTTCGCCGTCTGTTCGGCGGGCGCCCGGGCGAGGCGTCCGAGGCGTCGCCGGGCGGAGCGCGCGGTGAACCACGGTTATCGGCGCACCCGGCCCCGTCCGAGGAGGAGCGCGAGCGGGCGTTGCTCCGGGAGGAGGCGGACCGGCTCGACGAGCTCCAGCAGCGGCAGGTCCGATACGCCGCATACGCGTGGCGGCCGTCGGCGCAGGGAGGCGAGCGACGCGCGGACGACGAGGATCGCGAGCCGGACGCGTAGACGCCGGTCGGGCGCGGGTTCGGGTGCGCCCGCGAGCCGGCCCCGCCGCCTGGTTCAGCGCTTCGCGAGCACCCAGGCGCCGGCGAGGAGCACGACGAACGCGACCACGAGCAGCCAGCCGCCGGGGAGCGCTGTCTCCGCGCCGCGAATGATCGCCCGCAGCGCCCCGCCGATCGTCTCGAACGCGGTGTCGACGAGGCTTGCGATCCCGCCGCCGACCGCGCGCAGGAGGCCGTCCATGGCGCGAGTCTGCACCTCCCGGCTCGCGCGCGAAAGGGGCCTGACCGTCCCGGTCGGTGCCCTACCGCGCCACGACGCGCGCCCCGGCGTTGCGTGGCGACACGACGGCCACCCGGCCCTCGATCCCTGCCTCGACGGCCGCGGCCCGGTACGCGGCCTCCACCGCGCCGATCGCGTCGATCCGGTCGGCAAGGGCGAGCACCGTCGATCCCGCCCCGGACAGGCACGCGCCGATCGCTCCCGCCTGCCGCGCCGCATCGGCCAGCCGCGGCAGCTCGGGATAGACGGCCGCCCGGTACGGCTCGTGCAGCCGGTCCTGCATCAGCTCGGCGAGCAGCTCCGACTGTCCCGTCGCGATCGCGGCCACGCCGAGCGCAACGCGGCCCAGGTTCGCGACCGCGTCCGCCAGCGGGACCTGGGCCGGCAGCGCGGCGCGCATGTCCGCCGTGGACAGGCGGCGATCGGGGATGAACAGCACGGCGCGCAGGTCGCGTGGCGCGTCGAACCGCACGGCGTGCACGGTCGCGCCCAGGTCGGCGGCCACGACGAACCCGCCGAGGAGGGCGGCGGCCGCGTTGTCCGGATGGCCCTCGATGCGGGTCGCCAGGCGAAGCAGCTCCAGCTCCGTCAGCGGCTCCCCCGCGAGCGCGTTGCCGGCGACCACGCCCGCGACCGTGGCCGCCGCGCTCGACCCGAGGCCCCGGGCGAGGGGGATCTCGTTGCGCATCGCGACCCGCCAGCCGACGCTCTCGGGAAGCGGCCCGCGTGCCGCGCCGATCGCGGCCTCGAGTCCGCGGACGAACCGGTTCTCGCGACTGGCCGCGAGCTCGCCTGAGCCCTCACCGTCGACCGTCAGCTCGACCGCGCCATCGGCCCAGCCGCGGACCTCGACCTCGACCCGGTTGGTGAGGTCGAGCGCCACGCCGAGCACGTCGTAGCCGGCGCCCAGGTTCGCGGACGATGCCGGGACCTCGACGGTGACCCGCCGGCCGTCGAGCTCGGCCAGCCAGTGCATCACCAGCCGAGCACCGATGCGACCGACGCGACGGACGGCTGCGCCCGCAGGACCTGTGCCTCGACCTCTCGCTGGGCGGTGTCCGGGTCCTTGAGGCCGGTGCCCGTCAGCACGCACACGACGAGCGCGTCCGGATCGAGCTCGCCGGCCCGCGCCGCGCGTGCGACGCCGGCCACCGATGCCGCCGACGAGGGCTCGCAGAACACGCCCTCGAGCCTGGCGACCGTGCGGTACGCCTGGAGGATCTCCTCGTCGGACACCGCGTCGATCCGGCCGCCCGACTCGTCCCGCGCCGCGACCGCGAGCTGCCAGGAAGCCGGATTGCCGATCCGGATCGCGGTCGCGACCGTCTCGGGATGGTCTACCGGGTGACCGAGGACGAGCGGGGCCGCGCCGGCGGCCTGGAAGCCCCACATCGCCGGCGAGCCGTCGACGCGCCCGGTGGCGCGGTACTCCGTGAACCCTTTCCAGTAGGCCGAGATGTTGCCCGCGTTGCCGACCGGGATCGCGAGCACGTCCGGTGCCCGCCCCAGCTGGTCGCAGACCTCGAACGCGGCCGTCTTCTGACCCTCGAGCCGGTACGGGTTGATGCTGTTCACGACCGTGACCGGATGGTCGTTTTGCTCGCCCAGCGCGCGCACGATCCGCAGCGCGTCGTCGAAGTTGCCCTCGAGCGCCACGATCCGCGCGCCGTGGACGATCGCCTGGATGAGCTTGCCCAGCGCGATCTTGCCCTCGGGCAGGAGCACGAGGCAGCTCACCCCGGCGGCGGCCGCGTACGCGGCTGCGGACGCCGACGTGTTGCCGGTCGAGGCGCAGATGACCGACCGGGCTCCAGCCTCGAGCGCCTTCGCGATCGCAACGACCATGCCCCGGTCCTTGAACGAGCCCGTGGGGTTCGCGCCCTCGACCTTGAGGTGGAGGTTCCGGAGCCCCAGCTCGGCGCCCAGCCGGCGGGCGTGGACGAGCGGCGTCCCGCCCTCCCCGAGCGACACGACCGGTGTCGCGTCGCCCACGGGCAGGAACTCGCGGTAGCGGTCGACGAGCGACGGCCGGGCCGCCGCCTCCGGCCGGGCGGTCACTCGACCACCGGGTACGACGCGCCCGACGGGGCGACCACCGTGGGCGCCGCCGGCGCCCGAAGGGGCAGCGCCGACCGCTCGATGCGCGGAGGCAGACCCGCCCAGGTCGAGCCCTCGCCGCGCGCGATCGCGAGCAGGTCGCCGAGCACGGCCGAGGAGGTCGCCGGTCCGCCGGCCCCGGGACCCTCGAACGCCACGCGCCCGATCGGCGCGCCCTCGAGCTCGACACGGTTCAGGACGCCGGCGGTTCTCGCGAGCGCGCTCGCCGCGGGCAGCAGCGTCGGCAGGACGGCCGCCTCCACCGCGCCGTCGGCGGCGACCGTCGCACGGGCCACGAGCTTCACCGTCCGGCCCTCCGCCGCCGCGAACGCGACGTCCTCCGCAGTCACGCCGGTGATCCCCGGGCGGCCCGTGCTCCCGTCCGGAGCGACGACGCGATTCGCCACCCGGGGCGGCTCCAGCCAGACCCCGAACGCGAGCCGGACGAGGACGACGAGCTTGGCGACCGCATCGTGGCCCTCGACGTCCGCCGTCGGATCGGCCTCGGCGTAGCCGCGTGCCTGGGCGTCCGCCAGTACTTCGTCGTAGCCGCGGCCCTCGTCGGCCATCGCGGTGAGGATGAAGTTCGTCGTGCCGTTGACGATCCCGCGCACGGCGGTGAGGCGGTTCGCTGCGAGCCCGGACGCCAGCGGGCCGAGGACGGGAATGCCCCCGCCCACCGCGGCCTCGAATCGGAGCGCCGTGCCGCTGGCCCGCGCGGCCGCCTCGAGCTCCGGGCCGTGGGTGGCGATGAGCGCCTTGTTCGCAGTGACGACGTGCTTGCCGCCGGCGAGCGCCGCGAGCACGAGCGTCCTCGCGGGCTCGAGGCCCCCGATCAGCTCGACGACGACGTCCACCTCCGGGTCCGCAACGAGATGGGCGGGCGCGTCCGTCAGGAGATGGGCGGGGATCCCGGACGCCGCCGCACGGGCGAGATCCCGCACCGCGACGGCGTGGAGGGCGAGCGGCGTGCCGTCCGCCGGGGCAAGCCCGTCGGGGGTCGTCTCGAACGCCCGAACGACCTCGCGTCCGACCGTGCCGGCCCCGAGGATCGCGACCCGAATCGGTCGGCCGGCGTGCGGGGAGAGGCTCACGCGCGCGTGCGCGCGAGCGGTCGCGGCGGACGTGACGGGATCGGCCGGGCGGGCATCGCGCGAGATGGTAGCCGGTACACTCGCCGGCCATGACCGCCGACCACGCCCGCGCATGACCGTCGAGCTGGCACCGGCGCCCGCCCCGCTCGCCACGGCTCCCGAGCGCCCGCGGATCTTCTCCGGCATCCAGCCCTCGGGCGTCGTCCACCTGGGCAACGACCTCGGGGCGATCCGCAACTACGTGATGCTGCAGTGGGAATACGAGGCGATCTACTGCGTCGTCGACTACCACGCGCTCACGAGCCAGCACGACCCGGAGGCCCTCCGGCGCGGCGTGCGCGAGATGGCCGCTTCGCTCATCGCGCTCGGACTCGACCCGGAGCGCTGCACGCTGTTCGTCCAGAGCCATCGGCCCGAGCACACCGAGCTCGCCTGGCTGCTCGCCACGGTCACGCCGGTGAGCTGGGTCGAGCGGACGCCGACGTACAAGGAGAAGAAGCAGCTCCAGCCCGACGACGTCAACCACGGCCTGCTGACGTACCCCATCCTCCAGGCCGCCGACATCATCATCTACAAGGCGTCCCGGGTTCCGGTCGGCAAGGACCAGGCAGCCCATCTCGAGCTGTCGCGCGAGATCGTTCGCGCCTTCAACAGCCGCTACGGCGACACGTTCCCGGAGCCGGTCGCCGTCCACACCGACGCACCGGTCGTGCTCGGCACCGACGGCGTGAAGAAGATGTCGAAGTCGGTCGGCAACACGATCGAGATCCTCGCCGACCCGGACACGATCCGGCGCCAGGTGATGAGCATGGTGACGGACACGAAGCGCATCCTCCGGACGGATCCCGGCCGGCCCGAGGTGTGCAACGTCTGCCAGCTCCATCGGTTCTTCGGCGACGACTACGAGGAGATCTGGGACGGCGAGCGGACGGCGCGCACGGGCTGCGTCGACGTGAAGAAGCTGCTCGCCGAGCGGATCATCCGCAGGTACGAGCCCGCACGCGAGCGTTACCGCGAGATCATGGCCAACCCGGGGGAGCTCGACGAGATCCTCCGGGCGGGCGCCGAGCGGGTGCGACCGCTCGCGACCGAGACGATGGCCGAAGTGCGCGAGAAGATGGGCCTGCGGTAGGAGCCGATGACGGGGCCGGACGAACCTCGGGCGGTCGTCCCCGCACCCGGCACGCCCCCGGGCTTCACGGAGCGCCACGTGCGGCTCCTCGATACCGTGCTCGTCCTCGGCGCGGTGACCCTCGCGCTCATCGTCATCAACCTGCTCACCCAGGTGTTCCTGGACTGGCAGGGCGTCCTGATGACGTTCTTCCTGGCCTGGCTGCTGTCGTTCATGCTCCTGCCGCTCATCAACGCGGTCCAGGCGATCGCGCCCCGCCTGCCGCGGGCGGCGGCGGTCGTCGCCGTGTACGTCGCGATCGTGCTGGCGCTCATCGCGGTCCTCATCCAGGCGTCCGCCTCCCTCGCGGCCTCGATCACGGACCTGATCGACGACGCGCCGCAGCTCCAGCGGGACCTCGAGGCATTCCTCGCGGCGTTCCAGGTGCGGCTGGCCGCGCTGGGCTTCCAGGTTGATCTCGTCGCCCAGGCGCCGGTGATCGTGCAGAACCTCCAGGACTACGCCCTGCAGCTCGTCGGGCCGCTCCAGGAGATCGCGTTCGCGAGCGTGGGCGTGATGGGCAACCTGATCATCATCGTCATGCTCTCGCTGTACATCGCGATCGACCGCGCCTCGATCATCGCCTTCCTCTACCGGCTCGTCCCGCCCGCCTATGCGACCGAGGCGAGGCTGCTCCAGACGAGCGTTGGGCGGTCGTTCGGCGGGTTCCTGCGCGGCCAGGTCGTGATGGGGCTCGCCTACGGCGCAACCGCGGCCATCACCTCGGTCCTGTTCGGGCTCCAGTACGCGCCGGTGACCTCCGTCGCGACGGGGATCCTCCACGCGATCCCGTTCTTCGGCCCGTTCCTGTCCTGGGCGCCGCCGGTGGCCGTGGCCGTGCTCACGGACGTGAACGTCGTGCCGGTGCTCGTGGTGATGATCGTGGGCTGGTTCCTCACGATGAACGTCCTCCAGCCGCGGCTCATGGCGGGCTCGGTGGGGATCCACCCGATCGTCGTCCTCGGATCGGTCGTCGTCGGGTCGCATGCGGCGGGGATCCCGGGCGCGATCTTCGGCATCCCGATCGCCGCGGTGCTCTCGGCGTTCTTCTTCCACTGGTACGGCCGGTCGCGCGAGAGCGGGTCCGTGGCGGAGCGGGCGGCGAAGCGGGTCGAGCACCGCGAGGGCCGCCCGGTGCGGCTGCCGCGAGAGCCGGTGGCGGGTGTCGACGAGGACGTCGACGAGGTGCGTGCCGGCCACCCCGGATCCGGGCTCGCCGAGGGAGACCGGGCATGACGAAGACCGACGACGACGGAACCGGACGCCGACCCGACGTCCCCGACATGACCCGGGAGCGCGCCCGGACAGAGCGCCGCGATCTCGACCTCGAGCGCGGCGAGCCGCTCGCCGGCGGCGCGGCACGGGGCGGCCCGCGGGCGCTGCGGCGGATGGCGCGCCCGCTGCGCGACTGGAAGACCCGGCCCCGGATCCTGGTCACGAACGACGACGGGATCGAGTCGCGCGGCATCCTCGCCCTCAAGCAGGCGCTGGACCCGCTGGGCGACGTGACGGTCGTCGCGCCGGACACGAACCAGTCGGCGGTTGGCCACCAGAAGACGCTCATGCGGCCACTGCGCGTCCGCGAGCGCACGCTCGGCGACGGGTCCACGGGGTGGTCCGTGGACGGCTCGCCTACCGACGCGGTCTCGCTCGCGTTCCTCGGCTACTTCGACCACGGTTTCGACCTGGTCGCGTCGGGCATCAACTACGGCGCGAACCTGGGCGACGACATCACGTACTCGGGCACGGTCTCGGCGGCGATGGAGGCGGTGATCAACGGCTGCCCGGCGTTCGCGATCTCGCAGGAGTACTACGAGCATCCCGACTTCACCCTGGCCGCGATCGCGGCCGCGACCGTCGCCCGGAACCTGCTCGAGCACGGACTGTCGCGGGGAGAGCTGCTGAACGTGAACGTGCCCGCGGTGTCGCCGGAGGAATGCGAGGGCTTCGAGGTCACCCGGCTGGGCAAGCGTGTCTACCAGGACCAGCTGCTGCGACGCGTCGACCCGCGCGGCATCCCGTACTACTGGATCGGCGGCCCGCCGCCATCCGGCCTCGCGGTGCCGGGCACGGACTTCCATGCCGTCGTCAACCGCCGGATCGCGGTGACGCCCATCCATCTCGATCTCACCGGACGCCGGCTGCTGCGCCGGCTGCGGACCTGGTCGTGGCCGATCGACGGCTCGCAGCCCGCCGCAGGGGTGAGCGCGACGCGGGCGGAGGCGCCGCAGGCGCTCGCGGAGGACGAGCGGATCGCTGACCAGACGCGGGTCGAGCGCCGCTGACCGCGCCCCCGACCGGCCCTAGAGTCCCGTGGGGTCGGCCTCGCCCTCGCTGCTCCGGTCGGAGCCGCCCTCGCCGGGCATGGGCAGGATGCTGATCCGGCCGTTGCCCTCGACATACGCGCGCCGCACCTGCTTCACGTCCTGGAGTCCGTGCAGCCGGAGCTGGCTCATCAGCTCCTCGTACGTGACCAGCTCCGAGCGCATGTTCTGGCGTCGCAGCTCGCCGTCCTCGATGAGCGGCTGCGGCTGCGGATGGACAAGACGCCCGAAGAAGGCGCTGCGGTAGCTCAGCCAGTCGAACGTCCACGCCCACAGGACGATCACTCCGACGAGCAGCAGGCCGTCGATCACCGACCGGTAGTCGTCGGCCATCGCGTTCGAGGCCGCATCCGCGACGAGCACGATCAGCAGCAGGTCGGGGTTGGCGATACCGCCGATGCCCCGCCGGAAGTAGCGCAGCAGGAGGAAGATCGCGAGGTAGGTGATCGTGCCCCGGATGACGATCTCGAGGATCGGGGTCTCGGGAAGGAGGATCGTCGCCAGGTCGATGTCCATGGGCCACTCCGCAGGCGGTTGACAGCGCGTGCGGATCGTCACATGTCCATGCTCCGTTCCGACTTCCGCCGGTCGGCCGGGCGTGCCGCGCGCGCCACAGTTCGGGCATGGCCGTCCCGACCCCTCCCATTGCCGCGCCCGCCCCGGAGCCGCGCGTGCGCCGCTTCCTCGAGGAGGAATCGGTGCTCTGGCTGACGGCCACGACGCCCGACGGCCGGCCGCACATCGTGCCGGTGTGGTTCCTGTGGGACGGCGAGGCGATCCTCGTGTTCTCGAAGCCGCACGCCGTGAAGGTCGCGGCGCTGCGTCACGAGCCGCGGGCCATGCTTGCGCTCGGGGATGCGGAAGACGACTTCAACGTCGGCCTGATCGAGGCACGCGCGGAGCTGGCGGAGGAGCCCGTACCGGTGCCGCCCGCGTTCGTGGCGAAGTACGCCGATCGGATGCCCCGCGGCCACCTCGACCCGGAGCGGTTCGCCGCGACATACACCCAGGCGATCCGGCTCGTCCCCACCCGCTTCCTGCCCTGGCACGGGCGCTCCGAGCCCCGGTTGCCGCAGCGGTCCTGGACCACGCGGCTGGCCGTCGCGCTCGGGTCCGCCCTGGGCCGACCCGTGGCGCGCCCGCTCGCGCGGGTCGTCAGCGGCGCCGCCTGAGGTCCGCGAGCACCTCGCGCGCGGCGTTCCGCCCGGGGAGGCCATTGACTCCGCCGCCGGGGTGGGCGCCCGACCCGGCGAGGTAGAGACCCTCGACCGGCATCCGGTAGCGAGCCCAGCCGAGGAGCGGCCGCCAGAGGAAGAAGCTCTCGAGACCCGGCTCCACGTGGAGCGGGTGCCCGCCGGTGAGCCCGTAGTCGCGCTCGAGATCGACGGGGGTGAGCACCTGGCGCGCCCGGACCCGGCCGGTGATCCCGGGCGCGACGGTCTCCAGCCGGGCGAGGACCCGGTCGCCGAGCTCGTCCCGCCGACTGTCCCAGTCGCCGTCCCCGAGCCGGTAGGGCACCCATTGCGCGAGCACGCTCATCACGTGCGTGCCCTCGGGTGCGCCCGAGACGAGCGAGGGATCGGCGAGGGACGGGATCGTCGCCTCGAGCACGGGCTCGTCGCTCATCCGGCCGTACTTCGCGGCGTCGAAGGCACGCTCCACGTCGTCGATCCCGGTGAGCCCGACGAGGATCCGGCCCCGGAGCCGGCGCGGGTCGTCGGCGGCGGCCGGCACATCCGGGAGCCCGTCGAGCACGAGGTTCACCTTGGCCACGGCACCCGGCGTGCGCAGGTTGCCCGCCCGCCAGCGAAGCGACGGACCGAGGGCCACGGGATCGACCAGCCCCGTCAGCAGCCGCTTCGGGTCGATCCCGCCGACGACGACCGGCGCGACGATCTCCTCGCCGCTCGCGAGCACGACGCCGGTCACGCGGCCGTCCCGGCTCGTGACGCCGGCGACCTCCGAGTCCGTGCGGATCGTGCCCCCGTGCCGGCGGACCGCTGCGGCGAGCGCCTCGGCAAGCGCTCCCGGCCCGCCTCTGGCATACACGGTCTCGCCGGTCGCCCCGCCGTCGTTGCCGGCGGAATCGTCGAGCAGCACCTTCGCCGTCCCGGCCGACCACGGGCCCATCGCGGTGTAGCGCACCCCGCGCCAGGCAAGGACCGCGCGAACCGGGTCGGACTCGACCGCCTCCGCGACGAAGTCGGCGACCGCCATCGGGAGCACGCGCAGCACCGTGCGGCCGTCGACCTTGCCCAGGCCGCGGAAGCTGCGCCCGAGCCGGAGACCGGCGAGCGCGTCCCCGATTCCCGGCACCCGGATGTCCGGCGGCGTCTCGTCGGCCAGCGCGGCGAGGAAGCGGGCGAGCGTGCGGACGCGGCGATCGAACTCGGGGAAGGCGTCCGCGTCGCCGGCGGACCAGGCACGCAGACCGTCGGCGGTGGCGGCCGCGTCGGCGTCGAGCACGACCGCACGCCCGTCGGGCTGGGGCGCGAATGCCCGGATCGACGGGGCGAGCAGCGTCAGGCCGTGCGAGCGGAGCTCCAGGTCCCGGGCGACGGCGGGCGACAGCCGCCCGACCGTGTGGGCCACCGCCGGCGCGCGGACGCCGGGAACGAGCTCGACCGAGACGAGCGTCCCGCCGACCGTAGTGCGCCGCTCGAGGACGAGGACGGACCGGCCGGCGCGGGCGAGGTACGCCGCGGCGACGAGCCCGTTGTGGCCGGCACCCACGACGATGACCTCGTAGTGGCGGGCCTTGCCGGCAGCGACGGTGGGCACGGCAGCGGCGAGCGTCGGATCGTCGGTGGTCACGGTCAGGCCGCCTTCCGGCCGCGGGCGCGCAGGACCTCGAGCGCCGCGAGGCGGCCATTCGCGCCCATGATCCCGCCGCCCGGGTGGGTCGAGGAGCCGGCGAGCCAGAGGTCGCGCACCGGGGTCCGGAAGCGCGCGTAGCCGGGCACCGGCCGGTTGAAGAACAGCTGCTCGAGGGACAGCTCGCCCTGGAAGATGTTGCCCTCGGTGAGGCCCATCGTCCGCTCGATGTCGAGCGGGGTGAGCACCTGGCGGCCGACGATGCTGTCCCGGATGTTCGGCGCGAACTCCGCGATGCGGTCGATCACGGTGTCGCCGAACGCCTCCCGGTTGTCATCCCAGGTGCCGAGGCTCGGGTCCAGCCGGTACGGCGCGTACTGGACGAAGCAGCTGATCACGTGCTTGCCGGGCGGCGCCATCTGCGGGTCGACGAGCGTCGGGATGATCATGTCGATGTACGGGCGGCGGCTCCAGCGGCCGTACTTCGCGTCGTCGTAGGCCTGCTCCATCTCGTCCATCGAGGGGCTGAAGCTGATCGCCCCGCGGAGGTGCTCGCCGGGCCCGGGCAGGCAGGTGAAGTCCGGCAATCGATCCACGGCGAGGTTGACCTTGCCGGAGCTGCCCCGGAACTTGAACCGCCGGACCTCCGCCTCGAACTCCGGATCGAGCGTGCCGGGCTCGAGCAGGTCGAGGAACGTGACCTTCGCGTCCGCCGAGCTGATGACGACACCGGCCTCGATCTCCTCGCCGGTCGCGAGCGTCACGCCGGTCGCCCGGTCACCCCGGGTGTTCACGCGTGCCACGGGGGCTTCCGTGCGGATCTCCGCGCCCTGCGCCCGGGCGGCGTTCGCGATCGCGGTGGAGATGCCGCCCGTGCCGCCCTTCGGGATGCCCCAGGCGCGGAACGCACCGTCGATCTCGCCCATGTAGTGGTGGAGCAGGACGTACGCCGTGCCGGGGGAGCGAATGCCCTGATACGTGCCGATGATGCCGCTTGCGGACATCGTCGCCTTCAGCGGGTCGGTCTCGAACCACTGGTCGAGGAAGTCGGCGGCCGACATCGTCATCAGCTGGACGAACACCGCCTGCTGCCGCTCGGGCAGCTGCTGGAAGCGGCGCGCGAGCGCGGCGATCGGGAGGAGCGGGCGCGGGTCGTTCTCGGTGGGGTCGCCCGGGACGATCCCGAGGATGGGCTTGATGAAGCGGGCCATCTCGACCATGAGCTGGCCGTATTCCTCGTACGCCTCGGCGTCGTTCAGGCTCCAGCGCCGGAGCTCGCGCACGGTCCGGCCGTGGTCGTTGACGCGCCAGAGGTAGTCGCCGGCGTCGGCACCCTTGACGCGGGCGGGCGGCCCATCGCCGGGTCGCAGCGGCGTGAACGTCCCGTCGAGGGGGAGGATGTCGAGGCCGTGGCGCGGGAGGTCGAGCTCGCGGATGATCTCCGGGCGGAGCAGCGAGACGACGTACGAGGCGACGGAAAAGCGGAAGCCCGGGACGATCTCCTCCGTCACCGCGGCGCCGCCGAGAACGTGGCGGCGCTCGAGGACGACCGTCTTCAGGCCGCCGCGAGCGAGGTAGGCGGCGGACACGAGGCCGTTGTGGCCGCCGCCGATGACCACGGCGTCATAGCGCTGGGGCACGCGCGAACTTCCTCTCCTCGA
>DASSPX010000142.1:0-23310 GCA_035699445.1 Candidatus Limnocylindrales bacterium
TCGAGCCACGCCCGATGCTGCCCGAGGTCCGACGAGATCCGCACGACCTGCGCGACGTCCTCGGGTCGGACGTGGCGGGCCGCCTTCGCGAGCTGGTCCGGCGTCCGCAGCTCCGTCACGACGCTGTTGTCGCCGACGTTCGCCCGCCACTCGCGGAAGGCCGTCTCGCGCGCCCGGTCCGGGTCGGGGTCGTAGGCGAGGTGGACCTGGAGGAACGCCGGCTTCGCGGGGCCGGCCGTCTCGCGGAACGCGGCGAGCACGCCGTCGAGCACCTCGTCCGGCTGGCTCACCGTGATCAGCGCGTCCGCCCACTCCCCGGCCCAGCGCGCGGTCCCGGCGGTGACCGCTGCGCACACGAGCATCGGCGGGCGCCCGGGGCGCGTGTACAGCTTCGCCTCCTCGACCGTGACGAGGCCGCGGTGGGTCACCGTCTCGCCGGCCCAGAGCGCACGGATGACGTCGGCGCACTCGCGGAGGCGCGCGTTGCGGTCCGGCTTGAGCGGCCAACGCTCGCCCGTGATGTGCTCGTTCATCAGCTGGCCGCTGCCGATCGCCAGCCAGAACCGGCCGGGGAACATCACCTCGAGCGTCGCCGCCGCCTGGGCGATGATCGCCGGGTGGTAGCGCTGGCCCGGCGCGTTCACGACCCCGAACGGGAGCGACGTGGCCTGCATTGCCGCGCCCAGCCACGACCACGCGAAGCCGCTCTCACCCTGCTCCTCGCTCCACGGGGCGAAGTGGTCCGACGACATCGCGGCATCGAACCCGGCCTGCTCCGCCAGCTGGACGTACTCGAGCAGCCGGTCGGGACCGATCTGCTCGTGGCTGGCGTGCCAGCCGATGACCGCGTGGTCACCACGCCGGTTCGGCGTCATGTCACCTCCCTCCGGGCGAACCAGTGGTACTCGTGCGGGCCGAGCGTCGCGACGAGCTCGCCATCTCCGACCTCCGGGGGCCGTCGGACCCGTCGCGGGCCGAGCAGGTGGACCCACGGCCGACCGCCCGCCGGCCGCGGCGTGCGCAGGCGGATCCGGGCGGTGCGCGAGCCGAGGTTGTGGACGGCGAGCACCTGACCGCCCTCCCACTCGAGCGCGTGGGCCAGCACCGCATCGTCACCCGCGGGCAGGATTCGCCACGTCCCCCAGCCGATCTCGGGCCACTCCTTCCGGGTCCGGATCAGACGCTCCATCCAGTTCAGGAACGAGCTGCTGTCGCGCCGCTGGCGGTCCACGTTCAGCCGCCGGTAGCCGAGCGGCCCGCGCTCCACCGGCGGGCGCGGCATCGCCGGTCGCGGGGCACGCGAGTAGCCGGCGCCCGGCTCCGCCGACCATTGCATCGCCGTCCGGACCGCGTGGCGGCCCTCGAGCGACTGGTCGTCGCCCATCCCGATCTCCTCGCCGTAGAACAGGACCGGCGTCCCCGGCAGCGAGAACATCAGCGCGTACGCGAGCTCCATCCGCGCCCGGTCACCGCCGACCATCGACGGGAACCGGCGCCGGATGCCGCGCTCGTAGATCCGCATCGCGGGATCGGGCGCGTACGCCGCGTAGACCTCCTCGCGCTCGGCGTCGCTCAGCTTGTCCAGTGACAGCTCGTCGTGGTTGCGGACGAAGCGGGCGTACTGGCCCAGCCGCGGTGGCGCGGGCACGGCCCGCAGTGCCCTCGCGAGCGGCCGGGCGTCGCCGCGGACGAGCGACAGGTAGAGCGCCTGGTTGCCGATGAAGTCGAACAGCAGGTGCATCTGGTCGCCCGGGTCGTCGCCGAAGTAGTTCGCCAGGAGCTCGGCGGGCTCGTTCGCCTCGGCGAGGAGGATCGCATCACCCCGGCGCCGGGTGAGGAACCCCCGGAGGTCCCGCAGGTAGTCGTGCGGGTCCGCCACCGCCTCGCCGTCCGGATCGATCTGCTCGATGAGGAACGGCACGGCATCCACCCGGAACCCGGACAGCCCGAGTTCGAGCCAGTAGCCGATGACCTTGTGGATCTCCTCGCGCACCCGCGGGTTGTTGATGTTGAGGTCCGGCTGGTGGGGGAAGAAGCGATGCATGTACCAGCGGTCCACCCGGCGGTCGTAGGACCAGATCGACTCCTGGACGCCGGGGAAGATCACGCCCTCGTGCGCGTCGGGCGGTCGCTCGTCGGACCAGACGTAGAAGTCATGGAAGGGCGAGTCCCGATCGCCGGCTGCCTGGAACCAGGGGTGGTCGACGGAGGTGTGGTTCACGACGAGGTCCGCGATCACGCGGACGCCCCGCTCCCTGGCGGTCCGGACGACCTCGACCAGATCGCCCAGGCTCCCGTACCGGGGATCGACGCCGTAGTAGTCCGAGACGTCGTAGCCGTTGTCGCGATCCGGTGACGGGTAGAAGGGCTGGAGCCACAGGCACGTGATGCCGATCCCGGCGAGGTAGTCGATCCGCTCGGCAAGCCCGCGGAGGTCGCCGATGCCGTCACCGTTCGCGTCGCGGAACGAATCGACGTCGACGCAGTAGATGACGGCGTTCTTCCACCACAGGTCGCCGACGCCCTGGCGTCCGATCACGGGCGCGAGGCGGCCACCCGCGGCGGCGCGCCGCCGCAGGGTCGGGTCGGGTGAGGGGACATGGAGGCCGAGGCTACGGACGACGGTCAGGTGGCGACCTCATGCGCCCGGCGGGCTGCATTCCGCGCGCGTGCCAACGCGCATCAGCGCCGGAACCCCGCAACGTCCGGTGCGGCGGTGTCAACGACGCGGCTCAAGGCTCCGGTACAGCTCCACGGTGCGGGCGGCGATCGAGGACCACGAGAAGTGCTCCACGGCCCGCGTCCGGCCGGCCCGGGCCATCGCCTCACGCCGCGCCGGATCGCGCATGAGCGTCATGATCCCGTCCGCCAGGCCGCGCTCGAACGCCCCGGGATCGCGTGGCTCGAACGACGTCCCGCCGGCGGACTCGAACGGCACGAGCAGTCCGGTCTCGCCGTCCACGACGACCTCCGGGATGCCGCCCACGGCGCTCGCGACGACCGCCGTCTCGCACGCCATCGCCTCGAGATTGATGATCCCGAACGGCTCGTAGACCGACGGGCAGCAGAACACCGCCGCGTGCGAGTACAGCTGGCGGACGCTCGGCTTGTCGACCATCTCGGCGATCCAGACCAGGCGCGGATGCGCGCGGCGCGCATCGGCGACGGCCGCCTCCATCTCGGCGGCGATCTCCTTCGTGTCCGGAGCGCCCGCCGCGAGCACGACCTGGACCTCCGGATCAAGATGGCGGAGCGCGCGGACGAGGTGGATGATCCCCTTCTGGCGGGTGATCCGGCCGACGAACAGCACGTACGGCACGGCCGGGTCGACGCTGTAGCGGACCAGCGCGTCGGTGCCCTGCTGCGGCCGGTACTCGTCGGTGTCGATCCCGTTGTGGATGACGTGCACGCGCTCCTGCTCGACGCGGAACAGGCGGAGCACGTCCTCGCGGGTCTCGCGCGACACGGCGATCACCGCGTCCGCCAGTTCGATCGCCGTTCGCTCCACCCACGCCGACGCGTCGTAGCCGCCGCCGAGCTGCTCCCGCTTCCAGGGCCGGAGGGGCTCGAGCGAGTGGGTGGTGATGACGAGCGGGATGCCGTACGCGAGCTTGGCGACGATCCCGCCCAGGTGCGAGTACCAGGTGTGGCAGTGGACGACGTCCGCGTCGACCGGCTCCGCGAGCCAGGCGAGGTTGCGCGCGAAGGCGCCGAACACCGGACGGAGCGTGTCCGGCACCCGCGCGAGGTCGATCGGGACCTGCACGCCGCGCGCCCGCAGCGCGGCGTCCGCCACGTCCTGGTCGCCGAACGCCCGGACGTCGACCTCGATCAGCCGGGCCAGCTCACGCGCGAGGTACTCGACGTGAACGCCCGCCCCACCGTAGACGTTCGGCGGGTACTCGTTCGTCAGGAGCAGGGCGCGGAACGCATCGCTCATGCGCCGGCCCCCGCGAGCGTGGCCGTGACCAGCGCCTGGGCCTCCTCGATCAGCTGGGCCAGGTGGTCCTCGCCCCGGAAGCTCTCCGCGTACACCTTGTAGACGTTCTCGGTTCCCGACGGGCGGGCCGCGAACCAGCCGGACGCCGTCACGACCTTCAGCCCGCCGATGGGCGCGCCGTTGCCCGGCGCGGTGGTGAGCACGTCGACGATCGGGTCGCCCGCCAGCTCGGTGGCAGTCACGTCGGAGCGCGCCAGCCTCGAGAGGCGGGTCTTCTGGGCGGGGCTGGCCGGTGCGTCGACCCGCCGGTAGACGGGCGCCCCGAAGCGCGCGGTCAGCGCGGCGTACGACGCGGCGGGGTCGCGCCCGCTCCGCGCGGTCAGCTCGGCCGTCAGCAGGCAGGCGACGATCCCGTCCTTGTCGGTGGTCCAGGCCGTCCCGTCCCGGCGCAGGAGCGACGCGCCGGCACTCTCCTCACCACCGAAGCCGACCGAGCCGGCGAGCAGTCCCGCGACGAACCACTTGAAGCCGACCGGGACCTCCAGCAGCCGGCGCCCGAGGTCCGCGACGACACGGTCGATGATCGCGCTCGAGACGAGCGTCTTGCCGACGGCCACGTCCGGTCCCCAGCTCCGGGCACCGCCGAAGAGGTAGGCCACGTCGGCGGCCAGGACGTGGTTCGGATTGAGCAGCCCGGTTGCGGGCGTCACGATCCCGTGGCGGTCCGCGTCGGCATCGTTGCCGAAGGCGAGGTCGAACCGGTCGCGAAGCTCGACGAGGCGGGCCATCGCGTGCGGCGACGAGGGGTCCATCCGGATCCGCCCGTCCCAGTCGCAGGTCATGAACGCCCAGCGCGGATCGACGACGTCGTTCGTGACCGTGAGATCGAGCCCGTAGCGCTCTGCGATCGCCGGCCAGTAGGCCACGGCGGCGCCGCCCATGGGATCGACACCGATCCGGATGCCTGTCGCGCGGACCGCCTCGAGGTCGATGACCGAGGCGAGGTCGTCGACGTATCGCCCGAGGAAGTCGTACCTGCCCGCCTGCGCGCCGGCGCGGGTGACCGGCGTCCGCGCGACCCGCTGCCAGCCGTCGACGAGCAGGCGGTTCGCCTCGTCCTGGATCCACGACGTGACGTCGGTGTCCGCGGGGCCGCCGTGCGGCGGGTTGTACTTGAAGCCGCCGTCCTCGGGCGGGTTGTGGGACGGCGTCACGACGATTCCGTCCGCGAGTCCCGCCGTCCGTCCGCGGTTGTACGTCAGGATCGCGTGGGACAGCGCGGGGGTCGGCGTGTAGCCGTCGCGCTCGTCGATCAGGACCTGGACCCCGTCCGCGACGAGCACCTCGAGCGCCGTCTCGAACGCGGGCAGGGACAGGCCGTGCGTGTCGCGGGCGAGGAACAGCGGGCCGTCGATGCCCTGGGCCCGGCGGTACCGGGCGACCGCCGCCGAAGCTGCCACGATGTGCGCCTCGTTGAACGAGGTCAGGAGCGACGATCCCCGATGCCCGGAGGTCCCGAAGGCCACGCGCTGCTCGGCCACGCCGGGGTCCGGAACCCGGTCGTGGTATGCGGCGATCAGTGCGTCGACGTCGACGAGGATCGAGGGATCGGCTGGTCTGCCGGCGGCCGGGCTCGTGCTCATCCCGACAGTCTGCCGCGTCCGCGGCGGACTGGCTGCGCCCTTGACCACGCGGCACGATGGGATCACCATCGCAGCGTGGACGAGGACGAGCTCGATCCGCGGGAGGCAGCTCGCGCGCGGCGCCGCGACCACGACATGGCCGCCCAGCGGCGGGAGTTGATGCGCCCGGGCATGGGCAAGGTCTGGAAGCAGGTCCAGGACGCCTGGGGGAAGGAGCCGGACGAGCGTCGACGACGCGAGCGCGGCATCCGTCACTGACAGCTCCGCAGCCGGGCCCCAGGCGCCAGTCGCGCGTAGCCGGGTGAATCTGCCCGCCGCGCGGGGCGAATCGCGCCCGCCTGTGGCGGCGCGGATCGCGGCTGACGCCCGGCCCGTCCCGGTCCGCCGCGGGCGCCGGCAGGGAGAGCCCGGGGCGGTCTAGGAGACGCGTCGCAGGGCGCGCACGCGGGGCGATGGCGAGGCGGGCGACGCGAGCGCGGCGAAGCCAGCCGTCAGGAGCTTGACCAAGTCCTCCGACGGCACGGGATGCGACAGGACGAACCCCTGCGCCAGCTGACAGCCGAGGTCACGCATGCGCTCCAGCTGTGCCCTGGTCTCCACGCCCTCCGCGATCGTTTCGAGACCGAGCGCGTGGGCCATGTGGACGATCGACCGTGCGAGCGTGGGATCGGCGTCATCGTCCTCGGCTCCGGCCACGAAGATCCGATCGATCTTGAGGATGTCGACGGGCAGGCGCGGCAGGTAGCCGAGCGCGGAGTAGCCCGTGCCGAAGTCATCGATCGCGATCTTCACGCCGAGCCCCCGCAGCTCCGCGAGGTTGCGAGGCACCGCGTCGGAGGGGTCGGCAAACACGCTCTCCGTGATCTCGAGGGTGAGGGACTCCGCCGGCACGCCGGCCGATGCGATGACCCCTCGCACCAGGTCGGCAAACTCCGCGTCGAGGAGCTGCCGCGCCGAGATGTTGACGTTGACCGCGATCGCTCGGCCGAGCTGTCGTTGCCAGGTCGCAACATCCTCGAGCGCCTGGCGCAGCACCCATTCGCCGATGCCGTCGATCAGCCCGGTCTCCTCGGCCAGCGGAATGAACGCCGGCGGGAGCACGAGGCCGCGTCGCGGGTGCATCCAGCGCACGAGCGCCTCGGCGGAGCGCACCGAGCCGTCGTGCAGCGACACGATCGGCTGGTAGTGGATGACGAGCTCGTGTCGAGCCACGACCCCCGCCAGCTCGCGCTGGAGATCCATGCGCTCACGAGACGCGGCACGGAGCGACGGCTCGAAGAAGGCGAATCGCCCCTTGCCTGCCCGTTTCGCGGCGTACATCGCGAGGTCGGCTTCGCTCAGGAGCTCGGCCGGACTGCCGCCGCTCCTCGCGACCGCGACGCCCACGCTCCCCGAGAGGCGGAAGGAGGTGGCACCGATCTCGATCGGTGTCGAGACCGCGTCGAGCAGCCTCGTCACGACGGCGACGATGCCGGCGTCCGTGTCGAGGTCGCGCACCAGGATGGCAAACTCGTCGCCGCCCAGCCGTGCGGCGAGGTCGGTCGGTCGCACGGCATGCCGTACGCGCTCGGCGACCTTCGTGAGAACGGCGTCGCCCACGCCGTGTCCGAGGTTGTCGTTGAGTGCCTTGAAGTCGTCCAGATCGAGGAACAGCACCGCGAACGGCGCCGACGCCGCGAGCGCGAGCTCCGTCGCGGCAAGGAACGAGTTGCGGTTGAGCAGCCCGGTCAGCTGATCGTGGGCGGCCTGGTGCCGGAGCCGCTCCGCGAGGCGCTCGCGGTCCGTGATGTCGCGCGCCGTCAGGACGATGCCTCCAACGTCCGGGTCGGCGAGGAGATCTCTCGCGACCGTGTCGAACGCGCGCCACTCGCCGTCGGCCTGCGCCAGCCGGAGCACGGCCGATACATCGACGCCGTCGCTGCCCCGGGCGGTCGCCACGAGCTCGTTGAACAGCCCGACGTCATCGGGGTGGACGCGAGCCGCATACGGTTGGCCGACGACGGCTGCCCGTTCGCGTCCGATCAGGCGCTCGACGGAGGGCCCCTCGTACAGGATGCCGCCGTCAGCCGAGATCACGGTCACCAGGTCCGAGGCGTTGTGCACGAGCGCGCGGAAGCGGGCTTCCACCCGCCGCTCGGCCTCTCGAGCCGAGGCACGTCGAGCAAGCAGGCCGACGGCTACGGCCGCCCCGGAGAGCAACCCAACGGTTCCGACGCGGCCGGCCAGGCCGACGACGTCGGCCCGGCTCGAGTACGCCGCCACGAGATCGTGCGCCGTTCCATGGAGCCTATCGAAGAGCGGGTCGACGGTCTCCTCGTCGGTCGCCTCGGCGCGCTCGACGTTGCCGGCCCGCAGGAAGTCCGTCATGCTGGTCACGGCGGCCCGGTAGTCCTCCACGACCCGGAGGAATCCCGCGAGCTCCTGGTCATTCGCGGCGGTCGGTCGCAGCCGGTCGGCGGCCTCGGCGATCGCCGCGTCATTCGTCTCCAGCGCCTCCCAGACCTCATCTTCGGCGCCACCGGTCGCGACCGCCTGCCACTCCAGCGCGCTCTGGCGATTCACGGCCGCCGAGACCTCGACGAGCGCGATCCGGACGGCATTCGCCTCGCGGACGAACGCACCCAGGAGCTCCATGCCGACCGCCCCGGTCACGGCGACCACGAGGACGACGGCGGTGAGGCCCCCGCGCCTGGCGAGACGCTCCCCATCCCTGGAGGTCATGCGCGTGCTCCGGTCAGCGGGCCCCCCCATCGGTGGCATGGCGCAGAGGATGGCGTGCCGTCCTGCCACCGAGCACGAACCCGGAAGTACCTGCAGTACCAGACCGGATGTGCGAGCGGCCGTCGCGCAAATGCACGAGGCGCGCCTGCGAATCCCGGAGTGGTGGGGTGGCCTACGGGGCTCGAACCCGTAACCTTCGGAGCCACAATCCGATGCTCTGCCGATTGAGCTAAGGCCACCAAGGGGTGCCCGCGGGGCAGCGCCCGCACGCGAGCGCTGCGGAGTCTACCGGAACAACGGGCCGGGGTTAGCCCGCCGGAGCGGGCGTGAGCACCCCCGTCGCGGCGTACACGAACGGGACGCCGTAGAGCGTCTGGACCGACGTCCCGTTGACGTGACTCAGCTGGTACCAGGCGTTGCCGGCGACGGGACCCGGGCATTCGGTGGCCCACGCGCTGCCCTGGACGATCCCGACCGCGGTCACCACGGTCCCGGGCTGAATTCGCGCCCGGACGGCGGTCGACGTGGCGGTTCCCGCGCGGAGGTTGACGTCCGTGCAGGCGGGCGTCATCGCGAGCCCCGCGGGGGGCGTGACCGGGGTCGGCGCGGGCTGCGGCGGGATCGGGGTGGGGGTCGCCGCCGGCGGCGGAACCGGTGTCGGCGCGGGAGGCGGCGTGGGTGCCGGCGAGACGGGCGTGGCCGGCGCCGGCGGCGCGGTAATCAGCGTGCTGCCGGGTGGCCCGCCGTTCGAGAACAGGCACGCGAAGTACGTCCTCGTCGTCCCGGGCACGACGGCGGAGCCGCACCCGAACCGCTCGTACGTGTTGAGCTCCGACCGGCGGTGTGGGGACGAGCTCATGAAGCTGCGCTGGGCGAGCGCGACGGCCTGGATCGACGGGGTCGCCGCGCCCCGGCAGTTGCGGGCGTCGATGTCGCAGCCCGTGAGGTACGTGGTGCGACCGAACCCGCGCGTATTCCAGTGGAGGATCTCGCTCCGGGCACCGGCATAGTGGAACACGGTGCGGACGATCTCGAGCGAGCGGTACGGGATCCCCGACGTGGGTGACAGGCAGCCGGGCACGGTATGCGTGAGGTACGACCGCAGCGCGAGGTCGCGGGCGCGGCCGGGGACGATCATCGACGGGTTCGACGGGCAGGCGAACGGTGCGTCCCGGGCGATCGCCGCCAGCGTCGGGTCGATGGGGTAGGGGGCGATGCCGAGGGCGAGGCGGTCGAGGTTGATCAGCCGCATGAGCTCGGCGCCGAGCGGATCGATCGTACTGTCGGCGACGGGGACGGAGCCCACGATCCCGCCGGCGATCGGCGCCGGGGTGGCAGAGGGCGTCGGCGCCGGGGTGGGCGTGGGCGCGGGGGTCGCGGTCGGCGTCGGCATGGCCGGGGCGCCCGGCGCGCTCGCGGGGGCCCTGAGGAGCCCGGCCGCCGCATAGAGGTAGGGGACGCCGAAGGCGGTCCGGACCGCGAGGCCGTCGACGTGGCTGATCCGCAGCCAGCGGCTGCCGGCGACCCAGCCGCCGCAGTCCGTCGCCCATCGAGCGCCAACCACGCTGGCGATCACGGTCACGGTGCTTCCGGGGGAGAGACGGACGCGGATCGGATTCGCGGTCGAGGTGCCGGTGCGGAGGTTCACGTCAGGGCACGCGGGCGTGAGGACCCGCGCCGCGGCGGACGCCGGGGCCGGCAGGGTGCCCATCCCGCCCCACAGGAGCGCGCCCAGGAGCAGCGCAACGGCGGGCAGTCGGTTCGACATCGCAGGGACAGGGTCGCCGCGGGATGGCCCGCCTGACTCGGGGCCAACCGGCCCATTGGGCCTGACTCGATGGGACTACACCGGACCGCCTGGGGCGACCGACGGCAACCGCCGCCGCGTGCGTTGACAGCGAGGCCGCCGGCTTGTTGACTGGCGGCGTGGACGCGATTCGCTTCACGGGCCGGATCCGATGGTGGAACGAGGAGAAGGGGGCCGGCCTCGCGGTCGCCGACGTCCCCGCCGAGCACATCCAGGGCCTCGGCGGCCTGCGCCAGCAGCACGTCGAGGGTTCGATCAACGGCGCGGACTTCGCCTCGAACGTCATGCCCGCGGGTGGCGGGCGGCTCGCGCTGAGCGTGAGCAAGGCGATGCTCGGCGCCGGCCGCGCGGTCGTGGGCGACGAGGCGGATTTCGAGATCCGGTCTGTCGGCCGCCGCTGACCGCCCCGTGGCGGCCACGCCACGGTCGCCGTCGCAGGGCGCTCGCCCCTTGACCCGCCCGCCCCGAGGGCGCACCATTCCCGTGTAAACGATTGCAAACCTCACCAAGCCTGACGCGGGAGCGGACGAAGCGCGCACATGGATCGGCGACACATCGCGGCCGCGCGGCCACTCCTCCGCCGCGCGGCCGCTCCCCGCGATGACGGCTGGATCGGCGGAGTGCACGCGCCCTCCCCTGGCTGGGAGTTCGTCACCTTCGACGCCTGGCGCCTGCGGCCGGGGCAGACCGTCGGGCATGCCGCGGACGGCCACGAGCGGCTCGTGCTCGTCCTCGAGGGCGAGGCCGCCGTCCGGGCCGGGACCGACGACTTCGGCGTCCTCGGATCCCGGGCGACGGTCTTCGACGGTCCACCGCCCCCGGTCGTGCTCGTCGCGCCCGGGCGGCCGGTCGAGGTCGTGGCCGCGACCGGCGCGCTCGTCGCCGTGGCGGCCGCGCCCGGCGGACCGGTCACGCGCACGGCGTGCATCGCACCCGCGGACGTCCCCGTGGAGCGGCGCGGGGCCTCGGAGACGGCCCGGACGGTCCACCACCTGCTCCCGCCGTCGGCCGCGGCCGGCCGGCTGATCGCCTTCGAGGTGCTGACGCCCGGCGGGAACTGGTCGAGCTATCCGCCCCACAAGCACGACACCGAGGAGCCGCCGGTCGAGGCGCGCCTCGAGGAGCTCTACTTCTACCGGTTCGCGAAGCCGCAGGGGTTCGCCTTCCAGCGGGTGTACCTGGGCGACCGATCGTTCGACGAGGCGCTCACGCCGATGGACGGGGATCTCGTCCTCGTCCCCGGCGGCTACCACCCGGTGGGCGTGCCCTCCGGCTACGACTGCTACTACCTCAACGTGATGGCCGGCCCGAACCGCGCCTGGCACTTCACGATCGACCCGGATCACGCCTGGCTGATGAACTGGGAGCCGCCGGCAGCGGCGAGCGAGGAGACGACCCGATGACGATGACCGCGATCGACAGCCCGCTGCTGCGGATGGTCGAGTCGACCGCAACGGACTACTGGAACGACTCGTGCGCGGTCGCGGAGCTCGAGTACGCGGTGGAGCGCGGGGCGACCGGCGCGACCTCGAACCCGGTGATCGTGGGCGAGGTCATGCGCAAGGAGAAGGATCACTGGGTGCCGCGGGTCCGGGAGCTGGCGGCGGCCAACCCCACCTGGTCGGAGGTGGAGGTGACCTGGGCACTCATCGAGGAGATGGGCGTGCGCGGCGCACGCATCCTGCACCCCGTGTTCGAGCGGCACGCGGGCCGCAAGGGGCGCCTCAGCCTCCAGACGAACCCGGCGAACTACCGCGACCCGGAGCGGATGCTGGCGCAGTCGCTCCACTTCACCTCGCTCGCACCCAACATCCAGGTGAAGTTCCCGACCACGGCCGCGGGCCTGGCGGCGCTCGAGGAAGCCACGGCGCAGGGCGTCGTGATCAACGCGACGGTCGCGTTCACGGTCGCCCAGGCGATCGCGGTGGGGGAGGCGGTCGATCGCGGGCTCTCGCGCTACGCGGCCGCCGGCGGTGACACCAGCCGGATGAGCCCGGTCTGCTCGCTGATGATCGGCCGGCTCGACGACTGGGTGAAGGTCCTCGTCGAGCGGGACGACATCGCGCTCGACCCCGGCGCTGCGAACTGGGCCGGCCTGGCCGTGTTCAAGCGGGCAAACGGGATCTACCGCGAGCGCGGCTTCCGGACGCGGCTGCTCGCCGCGGCGTACCGCCACCGGCTCCACTGGACCGAGCTCGTCGGTGGGGACGTCGTGCTCACGATGCCCCACGCCTGGCAGGTGCGCTTCAACCGCAGCGGCATCGACCCGGCGGAGCGGATCGACGTGCCGGTCGATCCCGCGTACGTGGAGGACCTCATCGAGCGCGTGCCGGACTTCCGTCGCGCCTACGAGCCTGACGGGCTGACGCCCTCCGAGTTCGATTCGTTCGGGGCGACCGCGCGCACGCTCCGATCGTTCATCGAGGGGTACCACGGGCTGATCGGCGTCGTGCGGGACATCGTCCTGCCGAATCCGGACGTCAAGCCGGCCTGAGGGGGTCCCGCGGCAATCGCGCCGTTCGGCCGTGTGCCGAGTGCGCCACCTGTCGCCCCGACCGGACGAGCCGTGTGCGCTGGCGCACAAACGCCCTGGCGAGCCCGTCCGGAGCCCCTCCGGAAGGCCGACTGTGCGTGGGGCACACGATCCATCGGGTGCAGGCGACCAGTGGTGCACGGGGTGCACGAACGGCCGCGGCGCCCGGCCCACGAGCGGCCGCGCGCGCCGTCCCCGACCGCCGAGCCGGCCTCCCGGGCCGTGGACGCCTCAGGCCGCGCCCGTTCGGACGCCCACCCGCGCCGGCCCGGTCGACTCCCGCTCCCGGAGCACCATCGGCAGGCGGATCGTCTCCGGCTCGACCCCGTGCTCCGGATGGTCGAGCGCGGCGGCGAGGCGCTCGACCGCGAGCCGACCCATCTCGGCCTTCTGCTGCGCGATCGTCGTCAGTGCGGGCACGACCCAGGCCGCCGCGGCGATGTCGTCGCAGCCGATGACACTCACGTCATCGGGCACCCGCACGCCGGCCGAGCGGAGCGCCCGCAGCGCACCGATCGCCGTCGTGTCGTTGTGGCAGGCGATCGCCGTGACCGGCATCCCGAGCGCGATCAGCTCGCGCGTGCAGCGCTCCCCGCCCTCGAACTGGCCGTCGCCCCGGAGCTCCACCAGGTCGGCCGCCGGGATCCCTGCGTCGCGGCAGGCCGCCGAGAACCCCTCGAACCGCGGCCCGTCCGCGGTGAAGCCCTCGTATCCGCGGATGTACGCGAGCCGCCGATGGCCCAGCCCGATGAGGTGCTCCGCCGAGCGCCGGGCACCGCCCTCGTTGTCGCTCGTGACGACGGTCACCGGGACGCCGCTCGGCTCGGCGTTCACGACCACCACGGGCACGGGCGAGGTCGTCAGCCACTGCCAGCTCTCCCGGGACAGCTGGCTCGACGCGATGATCATCCCGTCCACCCGGCGATCGACCATCAGGTCGAGGTAGTGCATCGCCCGGTGCTCGTCGTACGCCGCGCTGCCGAGCAGGATCGAGTAGCCGAGCCCGCGGGCCGCAAGATCGGCGGCCTGGACGAGCTCCGGGAAAAACGGGTTCTGGATGTCGGTGACGATCAGCCCCAGCGTGCGGGTGCGGCGCATCCGGAGCGACCGCGCGACACCGGACGGGCGGTAGTCGAGCGCCTCGGCGGCGGCCAGCACCGCGGCGGCCGTGTCGGGCTTCGGGTTCCCGATCCCCGCCAGCACGCGACTGACGGTCGCGGTCGAGACGCCCGCGCGGGTCGCGACGTCGCGGATCGTCGCGCGGCCAGCCACGTCGGGTCGCTCGGGTGGCGCCTCGCCGTCGGCGCCAACCCGTGCGGCGGCGGGATCGTCGGTCACCGGGACGGCTCCCCGCCGGACGATCGGGTCGCGCCAGGCCGCCGCATACCGCCCGCCAGCATCGAACCCCTCCGCGCGCTCGACGCGCGGCGGGGACGTGGGAGCCGGCGCCGCGCGTAATCGATTGCAGTGACCGTACCGACCGCCCGGTCGGCCGTCAAGACGGCGTCCTCACCGCCGGGCGCCCGCCGGGGACCCGCCCGGCCGTCACCACGTAATCGATTGCACTGACGCCCCCGACGGGGCATGATGCCGCCATCGGGAGCCGGTCGGCCCCGAGGGATCTGGCGAGAGGAGCGGCCCGTGAGCACGGTGCGGCTGACGGTGGGCCAGGCCATCGTCCGCTTTCTGGCCCAGCAGTACGTCGAGCGCGACGGCGTCGAGACCCGCGCGATCGCGGGGGTGTGGGGCATCTTCGGCCACGGCAACGTCGCGGGGCTCGGGCAGGCGCTCGAGGAGCTCGGCGACGAGTGCGCGATGCCGTACTACCGGCCGCAGAACGAGCAGGGCCAGGTGCACATCGCGACCGCGTACGCGCGGCATCGCAACCGGCTCCAGACGTTCGCGTGCATCTCCTCGATCGGGCCCGGCGCGACGAACATGATCACCGGGGCCGCGACGGCCACGGTCAACCGGATCCCGGTCCTCCTGTTCCCCAGCGACTACTTCGCGAACCGGCTCGTGGATCCCGTGCTCCAGCAGGTCGAGCATCCGGTGGAGCGCGACGTGAGCGCGAACGACGCATTCCGGGCCGTGTCCCGCTACTTCGACCGGATCACCCGCCCGGAGCAGCTGCTCTCGAGCCTGCCCGAGGCGTTCCGGATCCTGACCGACGTCGCCGACACCGGTGCGGTCACCGTGGCTCTCCCGGAGGACGTCCAGGCCGAGGCGTACGACTGGCCGAACTCGTTCCTCGCGCGGCGCGTGTGGCACGTCCGTCGGCCGGTGCCCGAACCCGCCGTCCTCGCCCGGGTCGTCGAGCGGATCCGGTCCGCGCGCACGCCGCTCGTCATCGCCGGCGGCGGTGCCATCTACGCCGAGGCGACCGCGGCACTCGACGCGTTCGCGTCCCGCTTCGGGATCCCGGTCGCCGAGAGCCAGGCGGGCAAGGGCGCCCTCCCCTGGAGCCATCCGATGAACGTCGGGCCGATCGGCTCCGCGGGTGGGCTCGCGGCGAACCGGCTCGCCCGCGAGGCGGACCTCGTCATCGCCGTCGGCACGCGGCTGGGCGACTTCGTCACCGCGTCGAAGACGGCGTTCCAGCACCCCGACGTCACGTTCGTGGGCATCAACGTCGCGCCGCTCGACGCCCACAAGCTGCGGGCGATCCCGCTCGTCGCCGACGCCCGCGAGGCGCTCGTCGCCCTCACGACCGCGCTCGACCAGGTCGGCCATGCCGGGACCGACGCCGCCTACCGCGCGCGCATCCGGCAGGAGAAGGCGGCCTGGGACGCCGAGGTCGACCGGCACCGCCGCGGCTCCGCGGGAACCGGGAACGGCACCGTCAGCGCCGACGGCACCCTCGCCCAGCCCGAGATCATCGGCATCGTGAACGACGCCGTGGGGGGCCAGGCGACCGTCATCTGCGCCGCCGGCAGCCTGCCGGGCGACCTGCTCAAGCTCTGGCGACCCGAGGATCCCAAGGCGTACCACGTCGAGTACGGCTACTCGTGCATGGGCTACGAGATCGCAGCCGGCCTGGGCGTGCAGCTCGCCGAGCCGGAGCGCCACGTCGTCGTGATGGTCGGCGACGGCTCGTACCTGATGCTCAACTCGGAGATCGTCACGGCGGTCGCGGAGGGCCTGCCGGTCACGATCGTCGTCCTCGACAACCACGGCTTCCAGTGCATCCAGGACCTCGCCCGCGCCTCGGGCGTGCGCGACTTCGGCAACGAGCTCCGCTACCGGGATTTGGAGCGGAACCGGCTCGTGGGCGACGTCGTCCCGATCGACTTCCGGAAGCACGCCGAGGCGATGGGGGCACACGCGACGACCGCCTCCACTGCCGACGAGATCCGCGCCGCGCTCGCGGGCGCCCGCGGCCGCGGGCGGCCGACCGTCATCGTCGTCCCGACCTCGCCCCAGGGCCGGGTGCCGGGGATGGAGAGCTGGTGGGACGTGCCGGTGGCCGAGGTGAGCGGCCAGTCGAACATCCACGAGGCGCGAGCGCGCTACGAGGCCGCGGCCGCGCGGCAGCGGCCCGAGCTCCTCTGACATGACCGGCCTCTCCGCCGCCACGCCGGCGGCCGCGCACGCGGACCTCGAGGCGATCGCTCGCCGGGCGCGGCTCCTGGTCATCGAGAGCGTCGCGCGGGCGGGCGCGGGTCACGTCGGCGGCCCGCTGTCGGCGATGGACCTGCTCGTGGCGCTCTACTTCCGGGTGCTGCGCATCCGCCCCGAGCAGCCCGACTGGCCGGAGCGCGACCGGTTCGTCCTGTCCAAGGGCCACTCGGCAATCGGGCTGTACGCCGTCCTCGCGCTCCGCGGCTACTTCCCGGTCGAGGAGCTCGCGACGTTCGACACCGCCGGCTCGCGGCTCCAGGGCCATCCCGACATGACACGCCTGCCCGGTCTCGATGCGTCGACCGGGTCGCTCGGGCAGGGGCTGTCCGTGGGCGTCGGCCTCGCGATGGGCGCGCGCCGGCGCGGGCTCGAGACGCACACCTGGGTGATGCTCGGCGACGGCGAGCTGCAAGAGGGGCAGGTCTGGGAAGCCGTGCCGATCGCGGCGAAGTACGGCCTCGGCAACCTGACGGCGATCGTCGATCGGAACGGAATGCAGCAGTACGGCTGGCCGCTCCGGCCGGGCGAGGTCCATCGCGGCGACCGCAGCGACCCGCTGGCGGGGACGGACGTGCGGGCGGCCTTCGAGGCGTTCGGCTGGCGGGCGGTCGAGATCGACGGCCACGACTTCGACGCGATCCTCGAAGCGTACGCGGGCGTTCATGCCGAGCGTGCCGGCACGCGGCCGACGGTGATCCTCGCGCGGACCGTGAAGGGGCAGGGGACCTCGTTCACCGCCGGCTCGTCCGTATGGCACAGCCGCGTGGCGACCGCGGACGAGATCGAGGCGGCGCGCGCCGAGCTCGGGGAGAGGGCGCCGTGACCCGGCCGCTGCGCGACGTGTGGGGTGACGCGCTCGTCGAGCTCGCGCGCGACCACCCGGACATGCTCGTCCTCGACGGTGACCTCGCGTCCTCCACGCGCGCCGACCGCTTCGCGCAGGCCTATCCCGACCGGTTCATCCAGATGGGCATCGCGGAGCAGGGGATGGTGGGCACCGCGGTCGGGCTGGCGCAGATGGGCTTCGTGCCCTGGCTGTCCTCGTTCACGGTGTTCTTCACCCATCGCGCCGTGGACCAGATCCGGATGTCGGTCGCCCAGACGCGCGCGAACGTGAAGATCGGGGCGGCCTACGCCGGCCTCCAGACCGGCTTCACCGGCAAGACCCACCTCGACGTGCAGGACTTCGCGATCATGCGCGCGATGCCGGGCATGACCGTCCTTGCGCCCGCCGACGCCGCGGAGTGCGCGGCGATGGTCCGCTGGGCGACGGCCACGCCCGGTCCCGTGTTCCTGCGGCTCGGGCGGGACGGCGGCCCGGACGTGTTCGCGGCCGGCGACGTGTTCGTCCCCGGCCGGGTGCGCCGGCTGCGCCCCGGCCGCGACGTCCTCCTCGTGTCGACCGGGCAGCAGACCGCCCGGACGCTTGAGGCCGCCCGGACGCTCGGGGCCGACGGGATCGACGCCGGCGTCGTCCATGTGCCGTCGCTCAAGCCCGTGGATGCCGAGGCGATCGCCGTGGCGGCCGCGGAGGTGCCCCTGGTCGTCACGACCGAGGAGCACACGATCCACGGCGGTCTCGGGGGGCTGGTCGCGGAGATCGTCACCTCCGCCGTGCCACGACCGGTGGAGCGGATCGGGATCGCCGACACGTGGGGTGAATCGGCGCCCAGCGCCTGGCTGCTCGACCAGCACGGGCTGACGCCCGAGCGGATCGTGGCCCGGACGCGCGACGCGCTGGCACGCCGGTCGTGAGCCCGACGTACGCTTCCCGCGATCCCGACGCGATCGGGATCGCCGTGCTCGGTGCCGGGCGGATGGGCCGCACCCACCTGCGCAACCTGGCCGCGATCCCGAACGCCCGCGTGCTCGTCGTCGCCGACCCCGACGGGGACGCGGCCGAGCGTGGCCGGGCGCTGGCGGGTGCCCGGCGCGCCGTCACCGATCCCCTCGAGGCGATCCACGCCTCCGACGTCGAGGCGGTCGTGATCGTCACCCCGACGAGCACGCACGCGTCGCTCATCGAGGCCGCGCTGCGGGCGGGCCGGGCGATCTTCAGCGAGAAGCCGATCGCCCACGATCTGGCCGGGACGGCGCGGATCGTGGACCTGTGGCGCGAGCTCGGACTCCCGGTGCAGCTGGGCTTCATGCGCCGCTTCGATCCGGGCTACGTGCGCGCCAGGGAGCTCATCGACGCCGGGGCGCTGGGGCGGATCGAGCAGTTTCGCGCGCTCAGCCGCGATACGTACCCGCCGTCGCTCGAGTTCCTGCGCACGTCCGGCGGCTCGTTCCTGGACATGACGATCCATGACCTCGACCTGGCGCGGTTCCTCGTGGGCGAGGTGGACGAGGTCCAGGCATGGGCGAGCGTGCTGTACGACGAGCGGTTCGCGCAGGCCGACGACTGGGACACCTCGCTCGCGATGCTGCGGTTCGCCAACGGCGCCCTGGGCGTGATCGAGACGGCGCGGCACTCGACGTGGGGCTACGAGATCCGGACGGAGGTCGCGGGCGCGGCGGCGAAGGTCGTCATCGACGCGGAGCGGAAGACGCCGGCGACGCTGCTCCGCGACCAGTCCGCGACCGACGATCGGTTCGAGAGCTTCCCGGACCGCTTCGAGGTCGCGTACCGCCGGGAGCTCGAGGCGTTCCTTGCCGACATCGCGGGCGGCCGGATGCCGTCGCCCGGACCCGACGAGGCGCTCGAGACGCTCCGCCTCGCGGTCGCGTGCACGATCAGCTGGCGCGAGGCACGTCCGGTCCGGGTGGCGGATGCCCGGTGAGCGGTGGGAGGAGGGTTGAGCGGAGGTCGCACCACGGGTGCGGAAAGGGGTTGACGGCCGATCCGGGGTCGGCTAGCGTGAGCAATCGATTACGTGACGTAATCGTTTCCACGGCTGAGGGATGCGGCTTCGTGCTGGAACGGCCCGTCACGGTCAGCCATAGCGGCGGAGGAGATCGGTAGCCATGGGTCTCAATCGCATGGGGCGACTCGCGGGCGGGCTGCTCGCGACCCTCGTCATCGTCGGAGCCTGCTCGAGCGGCGGAGGCGGCGCGAGTCCGGCCAGCCAGGCCCCCGCATCACAGGGCGGCGGCGGCGGCGAGGACATCACGATCGGTGTCACGTTCCCGATCCTCGACCAGTTCCTCCAGACCGTCGCGGACGGCATGGAGGCGAAGGCGGCCGAGATCGGCAACGTCACCCTGAACATCGTCGCGGCCGAGGAGCAGACGGACACGCAGCTCGGCCAGGTCGAGAACTTCATCAGCCAGGGCGTTGACGCGATCATCGTGATCCCGGTCGACACCGATGCGACGGGCCCGATGACCGAGGCCGCCCAGAAGGCCGGCATCCCGCTCGTGTACGTCAACCGCCGGCCGGCCGACCTGCCGAGCGGCATCCCGTACGTCGGCTCCGACTCGCTGTACGCGGGCACGGTCGAGATGCAGGCGCTGGCCGACCTCGCGGGCAACAAGGGCAACGTCGTCATCCTCATCGGCGACCCGGCGAACGAGGCCGCGGTGCTCCGCACGAAGGGCTGCAAGGACGTGGCCGCCGAGCGCGGGATGCCGGTGATCAAGGAGCAGGCGGGCAACTGGTATCGCGACCAGGGCCTCGAGATCATGGAGAACTGGCTCCAGTCCGGTGACCAGATCGACGTCGTGTGCGCGAACAACGACGAGATGGCGCTCGGCGCGATCGAGGCGCTCAAGAACGCGAACAAGCTCGACGAGGTCCTCGTGGGTGGCGTCGATGCCACTGCGGACGCGCTTGCGGCGATGGCCGCCGGCGAGCTCGAGGTCACCGTGTTCCAGGATGCCAACGGCCAGGGTGGCGGCGGCGTCGAGGCGGCGGTGAAGCTCGTGAACGGCGAGAGCGTGCCGGACCTCATCGACATCCCGTACCAGCTCGTCACGCCGGAGAACATGGCCGACTTCCAGTAGGCCGGGGCCGGTCGTAGGCGCGGCCCGGCCGCCGGTCGCCGCGCCGACAACTCACTGGGCGTGAGCGGAGGCCCCGCCACCGGGGCCTCCGATTCGCGTACCGTGGCCGCTACCGGTGGGCGTCGTCCCCCGGGTGCGTGAACCTTCGATCCATCTCGGCGCGGCAGATCGCGTGAGGCAGGCGATGGCGGACGAGTACCTCCTCCGGATGGACGGGATCAGCAAGTCCTTCCCGGGCGTGCGCGCGCTCGACGACGTCCACCTCGAGGTCATGCCCGGCACCGTGCATGCCCTGATGGGCGAGAACGGGGCCGGGAAGTCCACGTTGATGAAGGTCCTCATCGGCATGTACCACGCCGACCGCGGGTCGATCACGCTCGGTGGGCAACCCGTCGTCATCCCGGACACGGCGACCGCGCTCCGGCTGGGGATCTCGATGATCCACCAGGAGCTGTCGCCGGTGCCGGAGATGGAGGTCTACGAGAACATCTATCTCGGCCGGGAGCCGCGCAACCGGCTGGGCCTGATCGACAAGCGCCGGATGATCGCCCAGACGCGCGAGCTGTTCGCCCGCTGGGAGATCGACATCAACCCGCGCGCGGTCATGAAGGACCTGAGCGTCGCGCAGACGCAGATGGTCGAGATCGCCAAGGCGATCTCGTACGACGCCCGGCTGATCATCATGGACGAGCCCACGTCGGCGATCACCGAGCGCGAGGTCGACCACCTTCACCGGATGATCCGGTCGCTGAAGTCGACCGGGGTCGCGGTGATCTACATCACCCACAAGATGGACGAGGTGTTCAAGGTCGCCGACCGGGTGACGGTGTTCCGCGACGGGCGCCACGTGGCCACGGTGGCGGCGGAGGAGCTCGACCGGGCGAAGCTCATCTCGCTCATGGTCGGTCGCGAGCTCACGCACATGTTCCCCAAGGAGCACGCCGAGATCGGCGAGGTGGTGCTCTCGGTGCGTGGGCTCACGCGAAAGGGGAAGGTCGACAACGTCTCGTTCGACGTCCACCGCGGCGAGATCCTCGGCATCGCGGGGCTCATGGGCGCCGGACGGACCGAGATCCTCGAGGGCATCTTCGGCGTCGCGAAGATCGACGCCGGTGAGATCGTGATGAACGGGAAGCCGATCCGGATCCGCGAGCCCGGCGATGCGATCGCGGCCGGGATCGGGCTGCTCACCGAGGACCGCAAGCTGACCGGGATCATGGGCGTGCTCTCGGTGCGCGACAACATGACGATCGCCAGCCTCGGCCGCTTCAGCCCCACCGGGATCCTGGATCGACGGCGAATGGACGCGGCGTGCAGGGCGCAGCGCGACGCGCTGGCGATCAAGACGCCCACGCTCGACCAGCTGATCAAGCTCCTGTCGGGCGGCAACCAGCAGAAGGTGCTCGTCTCACGCTGGCTCCTCACCACCCCGGAGGTGCTGATGATCGACGAGCCCACCCGGGGCATCGACGTCGGCGCGAAGGCCGAGATCCACCGGCTGATGTCGCAGCTCGCGGGCGAGGGCAAGGCGATCATCATGGTCTCGTCCGAGATGCCCGAGATCCTGGGCATGAGCGACCGCGTGATCGTGATCCACGAAGGCCGGATCACGGGCGAGTTCACCCGCGCCGAGGTGACCCAGGAAAAGATCATGGCCGCCGCCACCGGCCTGGCCACGGCCGCCTGAGGGAGACGACCGATGGCCAACAGCAGCGCCACGGCCGAGGGGTTCTTCACCCGGGAGCGAATCGGGGAGTGGCTCCGGAAGTACGCGATCATCGCGATCCTCATCGGGATGGTCGCCCTGCTGTCGCTGGCGACGGGCGGCACGTTCCTCCAGACCCAGAACCTGATCAACGTCGTGCGCCAGATGTCGGTGATCGCGATCCTCGCGATCGGCCTGACGGTGGTGATCATCTCGACCGGCATCGACCTCTCGGTCGGCTCGATCGTCGCCCTGTCCGCGGTGGTTGCCACCAGCCTCGCCCAGTCCCAGGACGCGACGAACCTCATGTATCCGGGCCTGAGCGTGCCGGTGGTCGTGGCGGTCCTCGCCGGGCTGGGCGTGGGTGCCCTGGCCGGGTTCACGAACGGCTTCCTGATCGCGTTCTTCCGGATCGCGCCGTTCATCGCGACGCTGGGCATGATGACCGCGGCCCGCGGCCTCGCCCTCATCTACAGCGACGGACGCCCGATCAGCCGCCTGACCGACGAGTACAACTTCTTCGGCCAGGGCGCGATCCTCGAGATCCCCGTCCCGATCGTCCTCCTGGTCGTCGTCGCGGTGGCCGCGCACGTGATGCTCAACAACACGCGCTTCGGGCGCTACGTCTACGCCATCGGCGGCAACGAACAGGCCGCGCGCGTGTCCGGCATCAACCTCCGCCGCGTGAAGATCGGGATCTACACGTTCTCCGGCCTGCTCGCCGGCCTGGGCGGGATCATCCTGTCAGGCCGGATCGGCTCCGGCAACCCGCAGCTTGGCACGGGCGCCGAGCTCGACGCGATCACCGCCGCGGTCATCGGCGGCACGAGCTTCTCGGGCGGGATCGGGACGGTGTGGGGCACGATCGTGGGCGCCCTGATCATCGGCTCGCTCAACACCGGCCTCGACCTGCTCAACGTGTCGCCGTTCACCCAGCAGGTCGTGAAGGGCGTGATCATCGTCCTCGCGATCATCATCGACGAGCGCAAGAACCGCTGACGCGCGCGGGGGGGCGGGGTCGACCAGGCGGCTCCCCCGCAACCCTGCCATCGGTCACTTCCCGGACCGTTGTGCAATCGATTACATTGACTCATCACATCGCGCCCCGTCGGAAGGAGCCCGTGCCGTGAACGACACCGTCCAGTACCCGAAGCTCCGGCTCGGGACCGCGCCCGATTCGTGGGGCGTGTGGAACCCGAGCGGCGATCCGCTCCAGACACCCTGGACCCGCTACCTCGACGAGGCGCGCGAAGCCGGCTACGCGTACAGCGAGCTGGGGCCGTTCGGCTACCTCCCGACGGACCCCGGGATCGTCCGCGAGGCGTACGCGGAGCGCGGCCTCACCCTCACCGGCGGCACGGTGTTCGTGGCGCTCCACAAGGGGCCGCAGGCGCT
>DASSPX010000143.1:0-8951 GCA_035699445.1 Candidatus Limnocylindrales bacterium
GGCGAAGGGTAGAAGAACGCCCCGTCCGGGCGGGCGGACGGGGCGTGGGGAGATGCGATCGATGGCGGACCCGACCGGATTCGAACCGGCGATCTCCAGCGTGACAGGCTGGCATGTTGGGCCGCTACACCACGGGTCCGCGGCCGGTGCGGAACGGTAGCACAGGGATTTCGGGGCTGTCAGATGGCCGGCCGGCGCGGCTGCGGGGCAACGAACGGTCCCGCGCTAGACTCCCCCGCGCCGATGCCGCTCATCGACCTCCGCTCCGACACCGTCACGAAGCCGACCGAGGCGATGCGCCGCGCGATGGCCGCCGCCGAGGTGGGCGACGACGTGTTCGGCGACGACCCCACCGTCAATCGCCTCGAGGAGCGCGCCGCGGAGCTCCTGGGCAAGGATGCCGCCCTGTTCGTGGCGAGCGGGACGATGGGCAACCTCGTGTCCCTCATGGCCCACCTGCCCCGGGGGAGCGAGGCGATCGCCGGGTACCAGACGCACACCGTGCTCGACGAGGCCGGCGGCCACGCGGTCGTCGTCGGGGCGACCGTCCGGGCCCTGCGAGAGCGGCCCGATGGCACCCTGGATCCCGATGAGGTCGCCGACGCCTTCCGCGACCCGACCGATCCTCACGAACCCATCACCGGGCTCGTCGCGCTCGAGAACACGCACGCCCACAGCGGCGCCCGGCCGCTCTCGCGCGCATATATGCAGCAGATCGCGGACATCGCCCACGCGCGCGGCGTGCCGCTCCACGTGGACGGCGCACGGTTCTTCAACGCCGTCGTCGCTCTCGGGGAACGTCCCGCCGGCCTCGCCGCCCCGGCCGACTCCCTGACGTTCTGCCTGAGCAAGGGGCTCGGCTGCCCGGTGGGGTCGGTGGTCGTCGGGAGCGGGGCATTCATCGCCCGTGCCCACCGCGCCCGCAAGCTGCTCGGCGGCGGGATGCGACAGGCCGGGATCCTCGCCGCGGCCGGCCTCGTGGCGCTCCAGGACGGCGACGCCGGGATGATCGACCGGCTCGCGGAGGACCATGCGAACGCCCGCAGGCTGGCCGAGGCGCTGAGCACGATGGGCGGCATCCGCAGCCCGGGTGACATCGCCCAGCCGGGCGACGGGCCGCTCGATCCGTCGCGGACGGTGACGAACTTCGTCCTGTTCCGCGTCGACCGCGACCGCGAGGCCTTCCTGGAGGCGCTCCGCCGACGGGGTATCCTCATGGTCGCGTTCCCGCACGGCCAGGTTCGGGCCGTGACGAACTGCGGGGTCACCTCCGCCGACGTCGAGACGGTCATTCACGCCGTCTCCGAGGCGCTCGCCGAGACGGCGACCTCTTCCCCCCGCCGCGAGCCGGTGCCCGCGGCCTGACTGCCATATCGCGGCCCGCGACCGGCCGCGGAGGAACGATGACGAAGACCCTCGACGAGGTCGTCCTGACCCGTCCCGACCCGGCGCCCGACGCCGGCCCCCTCGACGATCGGCTGTACGACCTGGTGGCGCAACGGGTTCGCCGCGTCATCCGCGACAACCCGCTGTACGGGACGCACCTCGGCATCCACACCGAGGACGGCCGGCTGGGCGACGGGAGCCGCGACGCGGTGCTCGCCGAGGTCGAGGCGGAGCGGGCGCACCTGGCCGCCGTCGAGGCGCTCGACGACGAGGGCCTGTCGCCTGCGGCGCGGTTCGAGCGCGACCTCGAGGTCCACAACGTCCGGCGGTCGTTGTTCGACGCCGAGGTTGTCCGGACCTGGGAGCGCCGCTCGACCGCCCTCGACACGATCGGTGACGGCCTGTTCCTGCTGCTCGCTCGCGACTTCGCGCCGCTCGCCGAGCGGCTCGAGTCGATCACCGGGCGGCTCGAGGAGGTCCCCGGCTTCCTCGATGCCTCGCGCACCCGGGCGACCGTGCCCCAGGTCCGCATCTGGCAGCAGACGGAGATCGACTCGGCGCGCAGTCTGCCCTCGCTGTTCCGGGAGCTCCGGGCGGCCGCCGAGACCACGCTTGCCGCGCCGGAGCTCCGCCGCTTCCAGCAGGCTGCCGATCGCGCGGCGACCGCGATCGACGCGTACACCGCCCATCTCCGGGAAACCCTCGCCTCGGGCACCGACGACTGGGCGCTCGGGCGGGAGCGGTACGACGAGCTGATCGCCCACCGGGCGTTTGACGGCCTGACCGCCGACGAGATCCTCGAGATCGGCCGGGAGCAGCTGAGCGAGCACCGCCGGCTGCGGCGAGAGGCCGCCCACGAGATCGATCCCGACGCGGACGAGCCCAGCGTGATCGACCGGGTGAAGCGCGACCACCCGGCGACATTCAAGGAGGCGCTCGACGCCTACCGCGACGCGATGCTGCGCGCGCGAGCGTTCCTCATCGAGCACGACCTCGTCACGGTCCCGGAGAGCGAGCGCCTGGACGTCATTCCGACCCCGGAGTACCTCCGCGCGGTCAATCCGTTCGCGGCGTACTTCTCACCGCCGAAGTTCGATCCCGAGCCCCGCGGGATCTACATCGTCACGCCGTCGGTGAGCAACGAGCCGGGGGCGATGCGGGAGCACAACTACGGCTCGATCAGCAACACGAGCATCCACGAGGCATACCCGGGCCATCACCTCCAGCTGCACGTGGCCAACCAGCATCCGTCGCTCACCCGGCTGCTCACCGACGCGCCCGAGTTCGTCGAGGGGTGGGGGATGTATTCCGAGCAGCTGATGCGCGAGCACGGCTTCGACGACGCGCCGCACTTCCGGCTCACGATGCACACGGACGCGATCTGGCGCGCCGCCCGCATCGTGCTGGACATCCGGATGCACCGCGGCCAGCTGAGCGTCGAGGAGGCGGTCGACTACCTCGTCGAGCACACCGCCTTCGAGGAGGCGAACGCCCGCGCGGAGGTACGCCGGTACACGTACACGCCCAGCTACCAGCTCAGCTACCTGCTCGGGAAGGTGCTCATCCTGGGCCTCCGCGCGGACGAGCAGCGCCGCCTCGGGGACGCGTTCTCCATGCGCGCATTCCACGACGCGCTCCTGCGCAACGGCTCGATCCCGGTCAGCTTCCATCGCCGGCTGCTGACCGAGGCCGCCGCCCGCGAGGGCGGCGGAGCAGGTGGCGCGCGGCCGCTCGCGGCGCGCTGAGCGACCCCGGACAGGCCGACGATGGACGTGATCCCGGCGATCGACCTCGAGGGCGGGCGGTCGCGCATCGTCCACTGGCCGGGGGCGTCGACCGGCGTCGGCACCCCGACCGACCGTCCCGACCGGATCGCCGAGCGGTTCGTCGCGGACGGGGCGCGGATCATCCACGTCGTGGACTTCGACGGCGCCCGCCGCGGCTCCCCCGCGAACCTCGAGGCGATCGGCTCGATCGCGGCACGGGTCGCCGTGCCGCTGCAGGTCGCCGGGGGTGTAGAGGACGCTGACCACCTCCGGCTGGTGTTTGCGGCCGGCGCGACCCGGGCCGTCCTGTCACTGGCCATGCTCGACCGGCCGGATGCGCTGCGGGCCTGTGTGGCCCTGGGCGGTGACTGGCTGGCGATCGGGCTCGATCCGCGGCCGGACCGTCTCGCCGCCTTCCCGTGGCGCCGCCCGGCCGCGCCGTCCCTCGACGCCCTCGTTGACGAGATCGTCGCCGCCGGGGTGCACCGGATCGTGCTCAGCCACGGCGGCAGCGAGCCCGATGCCGACTTCATCCGGCGCCTCGTCGCCCGTCGGGACGTGGACGTCCTCGTCGCCGGCGGGGCTACCGATCTCGCCGGCGTCCGCCGGCTCGCCGACTTCGGGGTGAGCGGCGTCATCCTCGGACACGCGCTCCTGTCGGGCGCGATCGAGCTCCCGCGCGCGCTGGAGGCTGCGGCATGACCGTCACCGCGCATCCCGGACGGCGCGCCCTCGTCGGCGTTCCTGCCGTCGTGGCCTTCGTCCTGGCGGCGTGCTCCTCAGGCGGCGCGGCGCCCGAACCGACGTCGACGGCCGCGTCCGGGGCTGGCGGGGGCGGCGCGCCTGCGGGGTGCCCAACGAGCCAGCCCGCTCCCCTCGCCGCGGGCGAGACGCGAACGGTCACGATCGCGACCGCCCTGGGGGAGATCCAGCTCCGGATCGAGGCCGACCTGTCGCCGATCGCAGCCGGCAACTTCGTCGCGCTCGCCGCGTGCGGTTGGTACGACGGCGTCGTGTTCCACCGGGTCGTGCCCGGGTTCGTCATCCAGGGCGGCGACGGGCAGTTCGGACGGATCGACGCCTACGATCCGACGCAGGTCGGCACCGGCGGCCCGCCGTACACGATCCAGGACGAGGCCGTCACGACGACGTATCACCGCGGAACGGTGGCGATGGCCCGAACCGCGGCGCCGGATTCCGTCGGGTCGCAGTTCTTCATCGTGCTCGACGACGCGGCCGCGGCCTCGCTCGCCGATCCGCAGTACAACAACTACCAGATCATCGGCGAGGTGACGTCCGGCATGGACACCGTCGACTCGATCGCGGGCAGCGCGGATGCCGAGCAGCCGTCGCGCCCCGTGGTGATGGACGACGTCACCGTCTCCGAGCCGTAAGCCGGCCGCCGTCGGCTCACCGTCCAGCGTCCGCAGCAGGAGCACCCACGCCATGACGACCCGCGCCACGATCGCCACCGAGAAAGGCGACATCGAGATCGACCTGTTCACGGACGGCGCCCCGAAGGCCGCCGCGAACTTCATCGACCTCGCCCGCAAGGGGTTCTACGACGGGGTGATCTTCCACCGCGTGATCCCGGGCTTCGTGATCCAGGGCGGTGACGGCGAGTTCGGCCGCAAGGAGCGGCTCGACTCGAACCGGGTGGGGACCGGCGGCCCGGGCTACAAGTTCGCCGACGAGCCCGTCAAGGGCGACTACTACCGTGGCACCGTGGCGATGGCGAACGCCGGGCCGAACACGAACGGCAGCCAGTTCTTCATCTGTCACCAGGATCTCGCGGGCCGGCTGCCGAAGAACTACACGATCTTCGCGCAGGTGACGAAGGGCCTCGACGTCGTGGATGCGATCGCCGCGGGCCGGACGGGTGCCGGCGACCGGCCACTCGAGCCGGTGGCGATGACCTCGGTGACGATCGTCGAGGAGTGACGGGAAAACCCGCCGCGCTCGCACGAACATTAAGGAATAGACACCGGCGGTATGCCTTGCCGGGGTTTCGCAATCCGTAGCGGGCCGCTAGGATATGCACCGCTGCAAGTCAGCCAGCTGCCCCAGCACCAAGGTCATGGGTAGGTTGGGTCAGGGTAGTCGGTAAAGCCGACGTGATAGATGCCCTTGGCGCGATGGCAGAAGCGACCGCTTCGGCGGTCGTATTCACCGGGACAGCAACGGAGCCGGTTCCCTCGGGAACCGGCTCCGTCCTGTTTCGCGCCGTTAGCAGCCCTCGCGGGCCGAGCGTGAGCTAGCGCGATCGCCGGTCCCGGATCCGGCGCGGCGAGGCCGGTGCGAGCCAGAGCGCGAGCCCGGCGAAGGAGGCCAACAGCAGCATTATCGCCTGCCAGCCTGCCGTGCTCGTGCTCCCCGTGGCGGCGGCATCGTCGGTCGGCGGCGGGGTGGCGACATCGCCGAGGACGCCTCCCGTCGGCGTTGCCGGAGGCGTGCCCTCGACCGGGAGGACGCCGCCCGTCGGCGTCGGGGTGGGCGGACCGCTCGGGACGATGATCAGGACCGGGGGCGGCGTCGGGGTGGGCGTGGGTGTTGGTGTCGGGGTGGGCGTCGGGGTGGGTGTGGGTGTTGGTGTCGGTGTCGGGGTGGGTGTGGGTGTTGGTGTCGGGGTCGGTGTGGGCGTCGGGGTGGGCGTGGGTGTGGGCGTGGGTGTGGGTGTGGGCGGGCACGACTCGACCCAGAACACCTTGTGCTTCACGTCCGCGCCGTTCGAAACCGGCGTCTCGATCGTGAGCTTGACGTGCCAGCCCTGGTTCGGATGGGGATCGATGCCCGTGAACGACAGCGTGTACTCGCGGTGCCCGTCGAACCCCTCTTCGGATCCGCCGCCCTCGGGCCCGTCGCTGTCGAGCTGCACGTCGTCCTCGAGGAGCAGGCGGACCGGTCCCGTGGGCGGCTGCGACTCGAACGTCACCTGGGAGACTGCGCTCGCGTCGAAGCCGTACCAGTCAATCTCGAAGCGGCATCCGGGATGCGGCTCGTTGTCGGGATGCTGGTCGAATGCGATTCCGTCGACCTTGACGGTTCCGTTGTTGCCGTCACCCGGCGCCGCGAGCGCACCGGGCGCGAGGCCGGCGAGAAGCGCGAGCGTCGCGACGAGAAGCCAGGCGAAGCTGCGGAAGCCGTCGGCACTCGACACGCGGGGGGTCACTGCCGTGACCGCCGCCCGTCCGTCATGGGTCATTGCAGTCCTCCCACGGCTCCCGATGGCCGCCGGGCCTGTGCAGCGCGCCACCTGCTCCCCGACGGCCGGCGCGTCCAGTGTCGCGCGACCACACCGGAATCACCAGCCCCCAACCGCACCGCACCCTCGACGGGCGTGATCGTCGGCTGCAGCGTGGCGTCGTGCAGCCGCGGAATCAGGTGCTGGGCGTCACCACGGCGCGGATGGAGCGCCGGTGATGCAACGCGCAAACGCCCCGGGCATGCAAGGCGCGGGACCGCGACCCCGGATCGTGTGGGCGGCCCACGGCCGAGCGTGGCCGCACTCCTCCCCACCGTGTTCCCTCCCCGCAAGCATGGCCGGCATGCCTGTCACGAGCGCCGTGACGACGATGCTGTCCACGCTTGCGTGCCGCACGACGGGGCACGTGCGGCAAGAACGGGGGCACGACGCGGCTGCTGGCACCTGACCTCACTCCCGGCCGGTGAGGCTCGACACGTCCACCTCATTGCCCGCAGCATCGGCGAGCGTCCACCACGATGGGGCGAAGGTGTCGCGCACGATCCGGCCACCGGCGGCCAGCGCGGCTGCGACGCGGGCCTCGGCCTGCTCCGCCGGCACCCAGACCGCCACGTGCACCGCGCCCGTGCCGCCGGGCCGCGGCTCCTCCATCGCCTCGAACCAGAGCGCCGGGCCTCGGCCCCGCGGGTCCACCAGGTCCTCATCGGGACTGTCGGGACGGGGAACGTACCCGAGCGCCGCCTGCCAGAACGGCATGACCTGAGCGGGATTCGGGGCGCCCGGGATGACGAGCACGCTCTGGAGGGCTGACGGGTCGGCGACCAGCCCGAGCCCCTCGGCCGCCGCGGAGACCTGCCGGGCGATCTCGACGTCGCGCTGGCTCATCCCGTACCAGTCCTCGGCGACGGTTACCAGGCGAACGGTCACCCCACCCGGGCGCACGTCGATGTCCGGGAGGTGTGCTTCGACGCCGTGAATCTCGCCGATCGCGCGGACGAGCTCGACGCTCACCGCCAGGGACGGCGTGGCGTAGAAGACACTCGCCCCGTCGCCCACGACCCGCCACCCACGCGCGCTCTCGGACGCCTCGAACGAGCGTCCCGTGATCCCGTCGTTCATGCTGCCCACCTCCAGCGTCACGTCGCTCGGCACGATTCGTCACGATCAGACAAGTGTGGCGAACGATTCACACGAAGCTGACAGGATGGCGTGGGCTGCCGGCCGGTCGCGCGCCGAACGTTCGCACGATCATCGGCCGTGCTTGTACCGCTGGCACCAGCAGATCGAGGCCGCGCCGCGGCTCCCGAACACGAGCGCGACGTCCTCGCACGCGGCCTCGTTCGCGGGAAGGACACGCAGCGCCTCGGGCGCGATGGGCCCCGGCCGCGTTCGCATGTCAGCCGGGCCCCGCCGGCCACTCGGTCCGGGTCATCCGGTACAGGACGTGGCGCACGAGCTGCGGGTAGGCGACCGGATCGACTCGGGGATGGTCGAAGTCACGTGTGGCGTCGCGCACGAGGCCGATCCGTTCCATGACGCGGATCGAGCGCACGTTCGCCGGCACCGTGAACGAAACGATCTCATCAAGCCCCAGCTTCTCAAAGCCGAAGCGCAGGGCCGCCCGGGCTGCCTCGGTGGCGTACCCGTGGCCCCAGTGCTCGCGGGCCAGCCGCCAACCTACCTCGACCATCGGGTGACCGGTCACGAAGTCGGCGGGCCAGAGGCCCGCGTATCCCACGAACGGCGCGGTCCCCGGAACCTCGATTGCCCAGAGGCCCCAGCCGTGCGCGTCCCAGTGCGCCTCGATCGCGTCGATTTGCGCGTCGGATCGTGCGCGAACGATCGTGCCCTGGAGGTACTCGCGGACCACGGGATCGGCGTTGAGCGCCGCGAACGGCTCGCGGTCGGACTCGCGCCAGCGGCGAAGGAGGAGTCGGTCGGTGCGGATCATGTGAACCGGCGGGGAGGGTACGGTAGGCAAGGACGCCCGCCGTCGCGCAAGCTGCGCCTCGCCTTGCCCAAGGAGCACCCGTCGATGACCGATCCGGCGTACCCCGCGTCCGTGGCGCTCGATCCCGGCTGGGCACCCGACACCGTCGCCGTGCAGGCGGGTCGCCCGGCACGGGAGCCGGGGGCCGCGATGAACCCACCGATCACGATGAGCTCGACGTACGTCCACGACGCGGCGATCGAGTACGGCCGCGACGGCAACGCCGGGTGGGCGGCGCTCGAGACCGCGCTCGGCGCGCTCGACGGGGGCCGCGCGGTGACGTTCGCATCCGGACTGGCAGCCACGACGGCGATCGCCGAGCTCGTGCCGCCGGGCGGGACCGTCGTGCTGTCCACCGTGACCTACTACGGCGTCCGGACCATCTTCGAGCGGCTCCAGGCGCACGGGCGCCTCCGCCTGCGAATGATCCCGCCCGACGACACCGCCGCCATCCTTGCCGCCGCCGGCGACGCGGACATGGTGTGGGTGGAGTCGATCGCCAATCCGCTCATGGTCGTCGCAGACGTTCCGGCCGTGGCCACCGCTGCCCGCGCACACGGCGCGATCACCGTCGTGGACGCCACCTTCGCGACCCCGCTCCGCCAGC
>DASSPX010000144.1:0-18097 GCA_035699445.1 Candidatus Limnocylindrales bacterium
CACCCGGTTGTCCTGGGTGTGCAGCGCGAGCACGCAGCCCACGCCGCAGTAGGGACAGATCGTCTCGGTGGTCGCCTGGGCCGACTCGTCCCATGTCCCCGCAGCCCGCATCTCGTGCTCGGAGCGGAACATCAGCGCGCCGGTCGGGCACACGCCGATGCAGTTGCCGCAGTACACGCACGCCGACTCCGGGAGCGGGACGTCCCACTCCGTGGAGATCCGCGCGTCGAACCCGCGGCCCGCGACCGCGATCGCGAACGTGTTCTGTGCGTCCTCGCCGCACGCCTCGACGCACTTGTAGCAGAGGATGCAGCGGGAGTAGTCCCGGACGTAGAGGTCGTTGTCGACCTTCACCGGCACCGCCACGGTCTCGGCGACCGGCTCCCCGGACGGCGCGTGGTGGTGACCCGGCTCGCGCGCGTCACGCTCGCCCGGCGCATGGACGCCATCGGGCGGGCCGAACCGCGACGCATCCGCCCCGTACCGCCGCGCATACCGGTCGAGCTCGCCGTTCGGCTCGGCCGGACCGGCGAGCGACAGGTCCACCGACGAGCCGAGCAGCTCGAGGACGAGCCGGCGCGAGTGGCGCACGCGCTCCGAGTCGGTGAGGACCTCCATGCCGGGCTCCACCCGGCGCGAGCACGCGGGCGCGAGCACGCGGGCGCCGGCCACCTCCACGACGCACACGCGGCAGACGTTCACGGGGGTGAGGTTCTCGAGGTAGCACAGCGTCGGGGTGTCGATGCCCAGCGAGCGGGCCGCCTCGAGGATCGTGGACCCGGCGGGAACGGCGGCCGGCCGGCCGTCGATCGTGAGCTCGACGAGCGGCGGGGGTTCGACCTGGGGCGGCTCGGGCGGCCGGGAGGGTCGCGCCGGCGGCTCGACGAAGATCCGCTCGATCCCGCTCATGCCGCCGTCCCCGCCGGCTCGTCGAAGTGGACCAGACCCGCCCGGATCGCCGACTCGATCGCCGACGACGCCGTCTGGCCCAGGCCGCAGATGCTCGCGTCCCGCATCGCCAGGCCGACATCGGCAAGGCGCGCGAGCTCGCCCTGTACGCCGTCGAGCGGGCGCCCCGCGGCGAGCCGCGCGAGCAGCTCCTCCTGGCGGACGGTGCCGACCCGGCACGGGACGCACTGGCCGCACGACTCGTCGCGAAAGAACGCCGCGATGCGCCGCAGCGCGTCCGGCAGGTCGGCGGTCTCGTCGAACACCATCACGACGCCCGACCCGAGCGTGGCACCCGCCGCTCGGGCGCCCTCGAACGTGAGGGGCACGTCGAGCGCCTCGGGCCCGACGAACACCCCGGCGGCGCCGCCGAGGAGCACGGCCTGTATCGCCCGCCCTCCGGGAACGCCACCCGCCAGGTCGACGAGGTCGCGGAGCGTCGGCCCGAACTCGACCTCGTACACGCCCGGACGGCTGACCGCGCCGGACAGGCAGAACAGCTTCGGTCCCGTCGAGCCCTCGGTGCCGATCCGCGCGTACGCCTCCCCGCCGAGCTCGAGCACGAGCGGCACGTTCGCGAGCGTCTCGACGTTGTTCACCGCGGTCGGCTTCCCGAACAGCCCCACCTCGACGGGGAACGGCGGCTTGTTCCGTGGCTCGCCGCGGCGGCCCTCGATCGACTCGAACAGTGCGGTCTCCTCGCCGCAGATGTACGCGCCCGCGCCGATCCGCAGCTCGATGTCGAACCGGCGGCCGCTGCCGGCGACGTCGGCGCCCAGGAGACCCGCCTCGCGGGCCTGCATGATCGCATTCGCGAGCCGTGCCCGCGCCTTCGGGTACTCACCACGCACGTAGAGGTAGCCGAGCTCCGCGCCGGTCGCGATGCCGGCAATGGTCATCGCCTCGACGATGGCGAACGGATCGTCCTCGAGCAGCACGCGGTCCTTGAACGTCCCCGGCTCCGACTCGTCGGCATTGCACACGAGGTAGTGCGGGCGAACCGGCTGCGCCGCCACGGCGGCCCACTTGCGGCCGGTGGGGAACGCCGCGCCACCGCGGCCGACGAGCTTCGACGCCGTGACCTCCGCGATGACCCCGCCCGGGCCGAGCGCGATCGCGCGGTCGAGCCCCGCGTAGCCACCCGACGCACGATACGCCTCGAGGCTCGTGGGGTCGATGCGGCCAATGCGGCCGAGGAGCCGAAGCCCGGCCGAACCCGCCTGCGGCACGGACTCGACGGCCGGCGGACCCAGCTCGCCGACCATCGTGCGGCCGTCGGCGGCCAGCTCCAGCCGTCGCACGATCGCGACCGCGTCCACGGGAGCCAGGGCCGCCGCGTGCGGGAGCTCGCCCGCCGCCGTGACGAGCGCGGCCGGCGCCCGCTCGCACAGCCCGAGGCAGGGTGACCGCCTCCAGCCGATTCGGCCGTCCTGCACCACGCCGCCGGCCGGCCCCAGCGCGCGTTCGAGGTCGGCGCACACGTCCTCGGCACCCGCCTGCCGGCAGGCGATGTCGTCGCACACGTGAGCCACGACCGGCGGCTGCGGGGTCGTCGCGAGGAGCGCGTAGAACGTCGCCACGCCGTATGCCTCGGCGGGCGGCACCGCCAACCGGCGGCAGACGTGATTGAGTGCGCCGCGGCTGATCCAGCCGATGCGTGCCTGGACCGCCTCGAGCGTCGGCAGCAGGAGATCCCGGTGCGATCGCGCCTCGTGGCCCCCGCGGGCGACCCGGCCATCCCGGTCGACGTCCCGTGCGCCCCCGTCCCAGCCGCCGCGCGCCGGCCCGATGCGCGGATCGAGGAATGCGTCGACCGCGGCCCGCTCGGCGGGCGTGGCGGCGGGCCCGACGACGTGGAGGTCCATTGCGGGCAGAGTCTAGGAGGACGCGGCGCCGAGCAGGTGGGCGACGGCGCGCGAGGCCGGGCGGGCACGTCGTGGCCCCTGCGGAGTCGGAGTATGGTTGGCCGATGGCAACCGACGCGGGTCACGACGTCGACTGGACTGCCTACCTCGTCGAATGGCTCGCCTGGTCGCAGCGGAACGTGCTCGATGCCCTTGCCCTCGTGGACGACGAGCGTGCGCGAACACGACCCGGGGCCACGGCGCCCTCGATCGCATTCCACGCGTGGCACCTTGCCCGCTGGGCCGACCGGCACGCGGTGGCTGTGCCGCGGTGGCTCGCCGGCCACGCCGACGAGCCTCCTCCCGCCGACGAGATCTGGGTCCGGGAAGGCCTCGGCACGGCCTGGGGGTTCGACCTCAAGGGTCTGGGCGACTACCAGATCGGAGCCGGCCTCGACGATGCCGCCTCGGCGGCGCTGCCCCTGCCTGCCCTCCCGGAGCTGCGACCCTATGTCGAAGCCGCCTTCGCCGCCCTGGAGGCGGCGGTGGGGACGATCGCGCCCACCCGGCTCGCCCTGCCCGTCACGGACCTGTACGGCGATCGGACGACGGTTGCCGAGGTGGTGGGCGGCGTCATCTCGCACACCGATCGGCACCTGGGGATGATCGAAGCGCTGCGCGGGGTGCTCGGCGAGCGGGGCACGGCGACGGTCTGACGCGCGCGGGGCGCGGTTTGACAGCGCCGTTCCGCGCGCTCCAGACTGCGCACCAGCCACGATCCGCACGCGCGCGACCGCCTCGCGTCGACGAGGGTCCGCGGGTCGGGCCAGGCGGCGTGCCGACTGGGGAGGTCGAGGCCGGCGCGATGCCGGCGAGGAGGAGAGGATGCTCGCTGACCGTGCGTTCGGTCGCTCGCTCGTGCACCCCGCAGCCCGCGGGACGGCGCGCGCGTTCGCGGGGCTGGCCCTCGTGGCCGCTCTGGCTCTCGCGGCGTGCGCCGGGACGACGCCCAGCGCCTCCGCGGAGGCCGGCGAGAAGCTGAAGGTCTTCGGGGCCTTCGCGACCGAGATCGAGGAGCCGTGGGACGGCGTGATCCACACGGCGCTCGAGGAGGAGCAGGCCGCCGGGCGCATCGACTACACGTTCCAGGATGCGATCGGCTACTCCGGCGACATGGAGCGCGTGCTGCGGGAGGTGTCGGAGCGCGATAAGCCCGACATCATCTTCGGCGACGCCTTCGGCAATGAGGAGGCGGCCCGGCGCGTCGCCGCGGAATACCCGGACATCGCGTTCGTGTTCGGATCGGGCGGTGGGCCGGCCGAGCCGAACTTCTCGGTGTTCGACAACTGGATCCACGAGCCGGCGTATCTCGCCGGCATGCTCGCGGGCGGCCTGACGGACTCGAACACGCTGGGTGTCGTGGGCGGCTACCCCGTCCCCGAGGTCAACCGGATCGTCAACGCGTTCATCGCGGGGGCGCGCGAAGTCAACCCGGACGTCGAGGTCAAGGTCACCTTCCTCAACAGCTGGTTCGACCCGGCGGCGGCGAAGGAGGCCGCGCTGGCACAGGTTGCGGCCGGCGCGGACGTCCTGTTCGCCGAGCGGTTCGGCGTCATCGAGGCGGCCTCCGAGAACGACCTGATCGCGATCGGCAACATGAGCGACCAGCAGAGCCTGGCGCCCGAGCACGTCGTGACGAGCGTCACCTGGAACATGAAGCCGACCGTGAAGTACGTGATCGACCAGGTGCTGGCCGGCTCGTACACCGCCCAGGATCTCAAGGACTTCAGCATGGTCGCCAAGGGCGGCGCCGCGCTCGCGCCCGTGAACGAGGGCGTGGGCGGTGGCGTGGCGGAGGATCTCCTCGCAAAGGTCCGCGAAAAGGAGGCGGCGATCAAGGCCGGCACGTTCCGGGTGGACATCAACGAGGCGACGCCGCCGGGCGCGACTGTTCCCGAGGGCTGATCGCGCGTGCGTGCGGCGCCCGGCGAGGCAGGTCGTGACGCCTCGCTCGTCGAGCTGCGCGGGATCACGAAGCGATTCGGGCCCCTCGTCGCGAACGATGCCGTCGACCTGACGATCGCCCGCGGCGAGGTCCACGCCCTCCTGGGCGAGAACGGGGCCGGCAAGACGACGCTCATGCGCATCCTGTACGGCCTCACGCTGCCCGACGCGGGGGAGATCCTCGTCGAGGGCCGGCCGATCGCGATCCGCTCGCCGCGTGACGCGATCGCCGCGGGCATCGGCATGGTGACCCAGCACTTCTCGCTCGTCCGGCCGATGACCGTCGCCGAGAACCTCGCGCTCGGCCGGGGCGGCATCGTGTTCGACGCGCGGGACGCGCGCCGGCGGGCGGCGGACGCGGCGGAGCGGTACGGGGTGCGGGTCGATCCGGACCGGCGGGTCGCCGACCTCTCGGTCGGTGAGCAGCAACGCGTGGAGATCCTCAAGGCGCTCGCCCGGGACTGTCGCGTCCTGATCCTCGACGAGCCGACGGCGGTGCTCGTCCCGCAGGAGGTCGAGGGACTGTTCGCGACGCTGCGCCGGCTCGTGGCGGACGGCCTGGGCGTCGTGTTCATCAGCCACAAGCTGGGCGAGGTCCGGGCGATCAGCGATCGGGTCTCGGTGCTGCGCCGCGGCACCCTGATCGGCACGGTCCCGGGTCATACCGACGAGCGCGAGCTTGCGCGGATGATGGTCGGCCGGCCGACGTTCGGCGTCGCCCGGACGGAGGACGGCCCGCCGGACGCGGCCGAAGCCGTGCTGCGCGTCCACGACCTGCGCGTCGCGGGCCGCGGCGTGGACGCCCTCCGCGGGATCTCGTTCGATGTCCGGCGGGGCGAGATCCTGGGCGTCGCGGGTGTGTCGGGCAACGGCCAGACGGAGCTCGTCGACGTCCTCGTCGGGATGCGCCGTCCCGACGGCGGCTCGATGACCGTCGGTGGCGTGGAGCTGGCGGGTGCGAGCCCGTCGCGCATGGTTGCGGCGGGTGTCGGCCGGATCCCCGAGGACCGCCACGCCAGCCTCGTCTCCGAGCTCCCGGTCGCCTACAACCTCGTTCTCGAGCGGATCGACGAGTTCACGAGCGGCGGCCGGCTCGATGAGCGGCGGATCCGGGACCATGCGGAGCAGCTCATCGCGCGCTTCTCGATCCGGGCGCGTCCCGAGGACCCGGTGGCGACGCTCTCGGGCGGCAACGTCCAGAAGGTGCTCCTGGCGCGCGTCCTGTCGCGCGACCCGCAGGTGCTCGTCGTATCCCAGCCGACCCGCGGACTCGACGTGGGCGCCACCGACGACGTGCGGGCGGAGATCCTCGCGCGACGAGCGGCCGGCACCGCGATCCTGCTCGTGTCGGAGGACCTGGACGAGCTGCTGGCGCTCTCGGACCGGCTGATCGTGCTGTACGAGGGCCGGATCGTGGGCGAGCTGACCGCGGGCGAGGCCGATCCCGAGCGCCTCGGGCTGCTCATGGCGGGTCGAGCGGTGGAGTCCGCCGCGTGACCGCGCTCCCTCGGCCGGCATCGTTCGCGCGCCTCGTCTCGCCGCGCTCCACGCCCGTCCTGATCGTCGTGGCGGCGATCATCACGTTCGCGATCACGTCCGGCCCGATCCTGCTCGCCGGCGCGAACCCGCTCGCCGCCTACACGGAGTTCCTCGTCGTCCCGCTCACCTCCCGGTTCTCGATCCTCGAGGTGCTCGTCGCCGCGACGCCCATCCTGCTGACGGGCACCGCGGTCGCGCTCGCGTTCCGGGGCGGCTACTGGAACATCGGTGCCGAGGGCCAGCTGCTCAGCGGCGCGATCGCCGCAGCTGCGATCGGGCAGCTCGAGGGCGTTCCGTCGCTGGTCCTGCTGCCGCTCATGGTCGTCGGCGGGGCGGTTGCGGGCGCCGCATGGGCCGCCGGGCCGGCGTACCTGCGCGTCCGGTTCGGGATCGACGAGGTCGTCACGACGCTGCTCCTCAACCCGGTCGCCCTGCTCCTCGTCAACGCGCTGCTCCACGGGCCGTGGCGGGATCCCGTGTCCGGGTTCCCGGAATCGCCGCGGATCGCCGCCGCGGCCGAGTTCCCGGCGCTCCTCGACCGGTCGCGCCTCCACCTGGGGTTCCTGCTCGCGATCGCCGCCGTCGTCGTGGTCGGCTACGTCGTGGCGCGGACGCCGGCCGGCCTGCGGCTGCGCGCGGTCGGCCTGAGCCCGGGCGGTTCCCGGTTCGCGGGGATCGACGTCGGCCGGACGCTGCTCCTGACCGCGCTCGCGAGCGGCGCGATCGCGGGCGTCGCCGGCGTGGGCGAGGTGGCAGGGATCCAGTTCCGCCTCACGTCCGGGATCTCGCCGGGCTACGGGTACACCGGGATCGTCGTGGCCACGCTCGGGACGCTCACCATGCCCGGCGTCGCGATCTCCGCGCTGTTCCTCGGTGACCTCACGGTCGGGGCGAGCTCCGCCGGGCGTGCACTGGGGATCCCGTCACAGCTCGGCCCGGTCGTGCAGGCGACGCTCCTGCTGGTCACGGTTGCGCTGCTCGCGATCCGCCGGCGTCGCACGGTCGTCGCGGCCGCCTCGCCCGATGCCGCAGCGACCGTGAGCGGTGCGCTGGCGGCCGAGATCGCGGTCGAGCTGCCGCCCGGGGACGCGCCCGCGGACGGGCGTGACGCGCCGTGACCTTCCTCGTCGACCTCCTCGCGGCGACCCTGCGCAACGCGACGCCGCTTGCGTACGGAGCCGTGGGCGAGACCGTCAGCGAGCGATCCGGTGTCCTCAACCTGGGCATCGAGGGCACAATGTACGTCGGCGCGTTCACCGGCTTTACGGTCGCCTACCTCACCGGGTCGCTGCTGCTCGGACTGGTGGCCGCGATCGCCGTCGGCCTGCTCGCGGGCGCGGTGATGGCGCTCCTCACGGTCACGATCGGCGCGAACCAGCACGTCTCCGGGATCGGGCTCACGATCGGGCTGATCGGCCTGTCCGAGTTCGCGAACCGGCTGCTGTTCGGCGGCACGGAGATCGTGCGGATCGATCCCTTCCCCCAGCTCGCGGCGCCGGAGGCCCTCGGGCCCGTCGCCCCGCTGTTCAGCCAGTACGCGCTGACCTGGGTGGCGTTCCTGGTCGTCGTGCCCGGTGCGTGGTGGCTGCTCAACCGCTCGCGCTTCGGGCTGGAGGTCCGGGCCGTGGGCGAGAACCCGGAGGCCGCCGACGCTGCCGGCGTGGACGTGCTGCGGACCCGCTGGCTTGCGCTCATGCTCGGCGGCGCACTCATGGCCGTCGGTGGCTCGTTCATCACGCTCGCCCTGCTCGGCAGCTTCACTCTCGACATCATCGCCGGCCGGGGATGGGTCGCGGTCGCGCTCGTGATCTTCGGCCGGTGGCGCATCGTCCCGGTCGTCGCCGGAGCGCTCGTGTTCGCGGCCGTGTACTCGCTCCAGTTCCGGCTCCGGATCCTGCCGGGATGGGGGGACGTGCCGTTCGAGCTGCTGCTCGCGCTGCCGTACCTCGTGGTCATCGTCGCGCTCGCGATCTCGGGACGCGGCGTGGCCTATCCCGGCGCATATCTCAAGCCGTACCGGCGCGCCTGACGGGCGTCCGGCGACCCACGCAACGGAGGACCGATGGACGACCACGACTTCCTCGCCCTCGCGATCGAGCAGGCGCGCATCGGCCGTGACGAGGGCGGCGTGCCCATCGGCGCGGTGCTCGTGGCGGACGGGCGGGTGCTCGGCGCGGGTCACAACCGCCGGGTCCAGCAGGGCAGCGCGATCCGGCACGGCGAGACGGACGCGCTCGAGGCCGCCGGCCGGCTGCCGGCCTCCGTCTACCGGCGCGCGACGATGTACACCACGCTCTCGCCGTGCGACATGTGCACCGGCGCGATCCTCCTCTACGGGATCCCGCGGGTCGTGCTCGGCGAGAATCGGACGTTCCTGGGCGCCGAGGACCTCCTCCGCTCGCGCGGCGTGGAGGTCGTGAACCTGGACTCGGACGAGTGCAAGTCGCTGATGGACGAGTTCATCGCCGCGCACCCCGAGATCTGGAACGAGGACATCGGCGAGGAGTAGGGCTCCGCACGCTGTCCACCTCTCGGCTTCGTTCGGCACGGTCCTTTCGGGACCTTCGGCTCCCGCCTCGGCACTCCGTCGGCCTCAAAAATCCCATCCGACCACTACGTGTTTCCTGGGCGGTCGTCCCGCCGCTCCCCAGGCATTGCGGAGGAGGATGCGGATGGGCACTCGGACAGGACGATGGGTCCTGCCTGTCGGAGTCGCCGCGGTGCTCGTCGTGGGCATCGTGGCCGGACGGCTCAGCGCGGGCCTGGGAGGTGCCGCGCAACTCGGGCAGGTCGCCGAACAGCGCGGCATGACGGTCGAGGAGGCCGAGGGCGCGCTCAAGGCGTTCACGCCGCCCGGCAAGTTCGACGAGTACGTGCTCGTCTCGTCCGGCGGCCACTCGGGCAATGTGCACCTCGTCGGCGTGCCGTCGATGCGGTTGCTCAAGACGATCCCCGTGTTCACACCGGAGTCCTGGTCCGGCTACGGCCAGGGTGCGGACTGGAGCGAGACGATCCTCGAGGAGGGGTCGAGCGACAAGCAGGCCCGCCAGCTCGCCTGGGGTGACACCCACCATCCGGCGCTGTCGGAGACAAACGGCGAATACGACGGGCGGTTCCTGTACATCAACGATCGAGCGAACGGGCGGATCGGCTTCGTCGACCTGCGCGACTTCAAGACCAAGCAGATCCTCGACCTGCCGAACATGAGCACCTCCCACGGCGGCGTGTTCGCGACCCCGAACACCGAGTACGTCCACATCTCGTCGATGACGCCGACGCCGCAGACGGCGGACGGGTACGCCCCGCTCGAGGAGTACGAGACGGCGTACCGCGGCATCTCCTCGTGGCTCAAGGTCGATCCTGCGACCGGGCGGCTCGATCTCGCGGAGAGCTTCCAGATCGAGCTGCCGCCGTACACCCAGGACCTCGCCGACTCCGGCAAGCTCGCCAGCGACGGGTTCGGGTTCATCAACAGCTACAACACCGAGATGGCGGTGGGCGGGGTCCTCGAGGGTGCCGAGCCGCTCGAGAAGGGCGCCTCGGCGCGCGACTTCGACTACCTCCACATCATCGACTGGAAGAAGGCCGAGGCCGTCGCCGCGGCAGGCGGGACCGAGGTGCGCAACGGCGTACGCGTGATCCCGCTCCAGACCGCGATCGACGAGGGGCTCCTCTACTTCGCGCCGGAGCCGCGCAGCCCGCATGGTGTCGACGTGAGCCCGGACGGCAACTACATCGTCGTCGGCGGCAAGCTCGACCCGAACGTCACGATCTACGACATCGAGCGGATCAAGGCCGCCATCGCGGCGAGGGACTTCGACGGCACGGACCCGTTCGGGGTGCCGGTCCTGCGCTTCGACTCGGTCGTGGTCGGCCAGGTCGAGGTCGGTCTCGGGCCGCTCCACACGCAATTCGACGGCAAGGGCAACGCCTTCACGAGCCTGTTCCTCGACTCCGCGGTTGCGAAGTTCACCCTCGGCTCGAAGGCCGGCGTCGCCACGGGCGACGAGTTCAAGCTCACCGAGACCGTGAAGGTCAACTACAACATCGGGCACCTCGCCGCGACCGAGGGCGACACCGTGGCCGCCGATGGGCGCTACCTCGTGGCGCTCAACAAGTGGTCCGTGGACCGGTTCCCGACCATCGGGACGCTCAAGCCCCAGAACTTCCAGCTCATCGATCTGGCGGCGTCACCGATGCGGGTGATCGCCGACATGCCGATCGGCTTCGGCGAGCCGCACTACGTCCAGATGATCCGGCTCGACCGGTTCCAGAGCGCCATCGATGTCTACGCGGCCGGCACCGATCCGCTCACGATGGGCTCGTCCGCGGTCGCGACCGCGCCCGGTGAGGAGCGCATCGAGCGTGACGGCACGAACGTCCACGTGTACATGACGGCGATGCGCAGCCACTTCACGCCGGACGTGATCCGCGTGAAGAAGGGTGACCACGTCACGTTCCACATCACGAACATCGAGCAGTCCCCCGATACCACGCACGGGTTTGCCGTCCCCGGCTACAACCTCCAGGCGAGCCTCGACCCGGGCGAGGTGGTGACGATGGAGCTCCACGCCGACAAGACCGGCTCGTTCGCCTTCTACTGCACCGAGTTCTGCTCGGCGCTCCACCTCGAGATGCAGGGCTGGCTCCTCGTCGAGCCGTAGCCCAGCCGTCGCAGTCGTCGGGCGGCCTGCGCCGCCCGACATCCCACCGTCACCTGTACGAGGTACCCATGAACCGCCTGCGCCGCCTCGCGCTTGCCGCGACCCTGCCCGCTGCCGTGCTTGCCGCCTGTGGCGGAAGCGGGCCGGCTGCCACCCCGGCGACCGTCAGCGTCTCCGCGAGTGAGTACGCGTTCGACCCCGCAGCGATCACGATCCCGGCGAGTGGTGCCACGGTGACCCTCACGAACGGCGGGATCGTGGAGCACGACATCACCGTCGACGCGCTCAACGTGAAGATCCTCGCCAAGGCGGGGGAAACCGCGGAGGGCCAGGTCAGCGGCGCCGCCGGCACGTATGAGTTCTACTGCTCCATCCCCGGCCACAAGGAGGCCGGGATGCTGGGCACGCTCACCCTCGAATGAGCATCGGGGGCTCGCTCCGGCAGGCCCTGCCGGGCTCCCCGGCGAGCCCGGCACCGGCGCGCGAGCGGACCCCGTTCGTCGCGGCTCTCGGACCCGTGCTCCGGGTCGCGACCGTCGTCGTGGGATCCGTGGCGATCCTCGTGGCCGGGCTCGTCCCGATCTGGGGCTCACGGCTGATCGCGCCGCAGTATCCCAAGGGCCTATCCCTGTGGGTGTACGGCGACCGCTCGACGGGCGACACGTTCGAGATCAACAGCCTCAACCACTACATCGGGATGCGCCCGATCGACGTGACCACGGTGCCCGAGCTTGCGCTGTGGCCCGTCGTCCTGGCCGTCGCGGGCGTGCTCCTTGCGATCGCGGCGTTCCTGCCCGGCCGGCTCGGTCGTCTCGCGCTGCTGGGCCTGGTGCTCATCCCCATCGGTGTCGTCGCCGACATCCAGCGCTGGCTGATCGCGTACGGCACCGAGCTGGATCCGGGGGCTGCGCTGCGGCTCGACCCGTTCGTGCCGCTCGCGATCGGTCCGTCCACGGTGTGGAACTTCACCATCTGGACCTATCCCGGCCCGGCGCTGGCGATCCTGCTCGGTGTCGCCTTCACGGCGCTGCTCGCCCGGCGCGTTCCGCCACCCTCGCCCGCGGTGCGCCTCGGCGTTGCCGCGGCCACCCTGGCGGCGCTCGCGGTTGCGATCGCGGTTCTCGTTCCCCGCGTGACGCCGGTGCCCCTGTCCGGGGTCGCACCGCCTCCCGCGCGGCCGCTCGAACTCGAGCGGCTCATCGCGGATGCCCCGGCCGGCACGACCGTCGTCGTGCCGGCCGGCACCTATCGCGGTCCGTTCGTCATCGACCGGCCGGTCATCGCCGAAGCGCAGGGCGATGTGCTGCTCGACGGCGGGGGCCGAGGCAGCGTCGTGACGATCGCCGCCCCGGACGTGACGCTGCGCGGATTCCGTGTTGCGAACAGCGGTGGGCAGGTGGAGGAGGCCGCCGGGATCCTGGTCTTGGCGGACCGGGCCACGCTGGAGCACAACGTGATCGAGCGCTCGTTCACCGGGATCGCCGCCCACGGCGTGCGCGACCTGCGGCTGGTCGGCAACGAGATCCGGGGTTCGGGACAGGTGACCGTCGATGCCGCGGACCACGTCGGAGGAGGTTCCGGCGCCGGAAGCACCATGTCGCCGGCCGCGACGAGCCAGGGGTCGGCTGCGCCGCCGGCCCGGCATGCCGGCCACGCTGCGCCGGCCGAGGTCTCGGGACCGCGGGGCCAGGGCGACGGGATCTCGCTGTGGGCCGTGCGTGGCGCTCTCCTGCGGGCCAATCGCGTGACGGCGGTGCGCGACGGGATCTACCTCAACTACGCAGAAGAGGTGCTGCTCGACGGAAACGCCGTCCAGTCGAGCCGCTATGCCGTGCACGCGATGTTCGGGCGCGACGTCGTCGCCTTCGGGAACGAGCTTGGCCGGAACCTCTCCGGCATCGTGCTGATGTACACGGAGAACATCGAGCTGGGCCGGAACGTGATCGCCGACCACCGCTCGGCAGGCACCGGGCTCGGGATCGCGATCAAGGACGTCCGAGGTCTGCGCCTGCGGGAGAACGTCGTGGTGCGCAACCGGATCGGGCTCCAGGCGGAGGGGGCGGTCCATGCGGCGGAGGCTCCGGCGCTGGTCACCGCCAACCGCTTCGCCTCGAACGACGTGGGGGTGGCGCTCATGGCAACGACCGACCTGATGTTCGGTGGCAATGTCTTCGACGCCAACCTGACGCAGGTGCTCGCCCTCGAACCGGGCGTCGAACGTCGGAACCTGTGGTCGTACCGCGGGGCGGGCAACGCGTGGAGCGACTACCGGGGATTCGATCTCGGCGCCGACGGCCTCGGCGACGTTCCCCACCGATCGGGAGGCGCCGACCAGGTCATCCTCGCGGCCGCGCCCGCCCTTCAGGCCTACCGAGCTGCCCCTGCCTACGGCATCATCGACGCCGCGCAGGAGGTGTGGGCCGCTGGCCGAGCGCCGGTCGTACTCGACCCTCGACCGCTGACGCTCGACCCGCTCCCGCCAGTGGTCCCTCCGGCGGCGCCCGACGCACCGGCTGCGTGGCTGCTCGCCGGGCTCACGATGACGGCCGTTCTGGGCGGTGCCTGGACGTGGGCGGCCGGCGCTCGGCCGATGCCATGGCTCCCGGGCCGTCGGCGCGGGGCGGGCAGATGAGCGCGCTCGCCACCACGGCCGCGACCATCGCGGTCACCCGGGACGGGCTCGCCGGGCTGTCCGTGCGCGGCCTTCGGAAGTCGTACGGCGCGCGCGTGGTGCTCGACGGCATCGACCTCGACGTCGCGCCCGGTCAGATCGCCGCGATCGTGGGCGAGAACGGAGCGGGCAAGTCGACGCTGCTCGGGGCGCTTGCCGGCGGCATCCGTCATGCGGGCGAGGGATGGCTCGGCGGCACGCCACTGGGGCGCCTCGAGCCCGGGCGCACGGCGTACATGCCGCAGCGACCGCGGCTCCCGGCCATGGCCACCGTCGCGGACGTGCTCGCGCTCTTCCGTGGGCTGCCCGGCGCGCAGCCGGATCGCGTGGCGATCCCCGACGGGTTCCTGCCGCCGCCGGCGAGCCCGGTCGGGCAGCTCTCCGGCGGCCAGGCGCAACGGGTGGTCCTCGCGGCGATGCTCCTGGGTGCCCCCGAGCTGATCCTGCTCGACGAGCCGCTCGCCAATCTCGATGAGGAGGCCCACGAAGCGGTCATCGCGATGCTCGCCCGGCATCGCGACGCCGGAGCCACCGTCCTGGTGGCGAGCCCGGCAGCGATCGACCTGCTCGGCTTCGCCGACCGGATCGTCCGGCTCGCGGCGGGTCGCATCGTGGACGCGGCCGACACCGCCGCGTCGCTGGCGCGGATGACCATGACGCTCTGGGTTCGATGGCGGCCGGGCGACGATGAGCCGCTTGTTCCCGCCGGCGTCACGAGGACCCGCCGGGAGGGCGGCTGGCTCGTCCTCGAGATGCCCGAGGCCGAGGCGGTGGCCGTCCTGGGCCGCCTGAGTGCCGCCGGGATCGCGCCCGACCGGATCCGGATCGGCGGTCCCGGCGAGCAGCGACGCGGATCACCCACGCCGGGAGCGGGGCGATGAGCGCGATGGTCCGGTTCCACCTCGGGACCGCGCTTCGCGGTCGAGCCTCGCTCGCCGCGCTGGCGGGCTTTGCGCTCGCCTCGGCCGTCGTCGCGATCGTGGGCCTGGGCTCCTTCCGCCAGCTCGGGCTGCGCGCCGTGAGCCCGACGGCGGCGAGCATCGTCAACCTCGCGCTGCTGCTGCCCACCGCCCAGGCCGCCGTGCTCGGCGCCCTCACCGTCACGACCGGGCGCGAGGGCGGCCTGTACGCGATGCTCCGCGGGCGCGGGATGGGCGAAGCGAGCCTCGTCGTGTCCACCTGGCTCGCGGTCACGATCGCCGGCGCCCTCACGCTCGTCGCCGGCTTTGCGGCGGTGGCGCTCGTCCTCGCGGGAAACGTCCCGCTCGGCGACATGCCAGTGTTCCTGGCCCTCCTGGCCGTGATGGTCGCGGCGGCGGGAAGCGCTGCCGCCGTCGGGATCCTCGTCGGGGCGCTCGTGCGCGCAAGACTCCAGGCCGCCCTCGTGGCCCTTGGTGTGTGGTTCCTGCTCGCCGTCGGGCTGGACCTGGTGGTCGTCGGGCTCGGCGTGATCCTGCGCGCTGGCGAGCCGGCGCTGCTGGCGGCAACGCTGGGGAACCCGCTCCAGGCTGCACGCGTGCTGTCGTTCCTCGTCATCGATGCCGAGGGTGGTGTGCTCGGCCCGCTGGGGACCTACCTGGATGTGCGCCTCGGACGCGACCCGGCGATCGCGGTGCTGGCGGTGGCGCTCGCGACGTGGTGCGCGGCGCCGGCCTTCCTCGCCGCGCGGGCGCTGCGGCGTCGCGATCTGTGACCCGCGTGGCGGCGCGTCACGGCCTCCGGATCGCGCTCGTCGGGTGCGCGGTCGCGCTGCTGGCCGTTCTCGGAACGCGCCCGATCGGGTCGCCAGCGGTCGAGGTCGCGGCGGCGGATCCCGGCGAACGCTCCGCGGGCTTCGTCGTGACCGGCAGCGGGCGCGATCCGCTCGCCGTCGGCGGGACCGCGCCCGAGCTGACCGGCGAGGCCGACTCGACCCTGGGTGTGACGGACCTCGACGGGCGGCCGATTCGCCTCGCGGAGCTGCGCGGGCGACCGACGTGGCTCGTGTTCTGGGCGACCTGGTGCCCGCCCTGCCGGGACGAGTTCCCGCTCATCGCCGATGCAGCGGCCTCCCCCCGGGCCGTGGCTGCCGGCGTGCAGGTGATCCCGATCAGCACGGGCGAGCCGGCGGCGGACGTTCGCGCCTATGCCGATGCGGTCGGCGTGCCCGGCCTGGTCGGCCTCGATCCGTCGGGCCTGGTCGCGGACCGCTTCCGTGTCGTGGGTCTCCCGAGCCACTACCTCATCGACGCCGAGGGAACGATCGTCGCCCGCTACTTCGGGCCGATGACCCGGGACACGATGGCCGCGAAGCTCGACGTGCTCCTCGGCCCCGGTGCCTAGCCGGCGGATCTTCAGGGTGCGGGCGCCCCCCAGCCGTCGTACTCGCCGCCGTGTGACGCCGCCACCGCCTCGAGTTGCTCGCGGAGCGCCGCGATCCGCTCCCGGGTCACGCGCATCGGGAGCGTGAGCTGGACGACCCAGCGCCGGCCGCTGTGCCCGAGCCGCAGCTCCCCGCCCAGGCCCGCGAGGAGCGCCACCACCTGGCGCGCGGGGCGCTCCTCGCGGAACGTGAGCACGTGCTCGACGGCGAGCGGCTGGGAGAGGTCGAAGCCGGCCGCGGTCATCTCGGCGATCAGGCGGGCATCGAGGTCGGCCGACGGCTCAGGCGCACCGCCGAACAGCCGGCGAAGCCCGGTCATCGCGACCTCACGCGGGCACGGCCGCGGGCAGGCGCTCGATCCGGATCGCGGTCGCCTTGAACTCGGCGGTGCCCGACTTCGGATCGGTGGCGTCGATCGTCAGCAGGTTCGTCGCGACGTCGTCCTGGAAGTGGAGCGTCATGAACGCGAGCCCCGGCCGGAGCCCCTCGTCGGCCCGGACCGGCACCTCGACCTCACCGCGCCGGGAGACGACACGGACGCGCTCGCCCTCGGCCAGGCCGTAGCGGGCCAGGTCCTCGGGGGACAGGTCGAGCGTCTCGCCGCGTCGCATTGGCGAGCGATAGCCGGCGGTCTGGACGCCGGTGTTGTACGAGTCCAGCCGGCGACCCGTCGTCAGCCGGATGGGGAAGTCCTCGGTCAGCCGATCCACGGGCGGATCGTGCTCGACGGGCACGAACGGCACCCGGTTGCCGGGCACGGGATCCTCCCACAGGCGCGAGTGGAGGAACAGCTCGCCCGGATGCTGCTCGTCGTAGCACGGCCACTGGATGCCGCCGAGCGTCTCGAGGCGCGCGTAGCTCATCCCGGCGTGCACCGGCGAGACTCGGCGGACCTCGTTCCAGACGTCCTCCGCCTTCGGCGAGCCGAGGTCACAGCCCATCCGGCGCGCGAGGTCGTGAATGACCTCGAGGTCATCGCGCGCCTCGCCGGGGGGTTCGAGCGCCTTGCGCACCCGCTGGACGCGCCGCTCGCTGTTCGTGACCGTGCCCTCCGTCTCCGCCCATGCGGCGGCGGCGGGCAGCACGACGTCTGCGATCTCGGCCGTCGCGGTCAGGAAGATGTCCTGGACGACGAGGAACTCGAGCCCGCGCAGCAGCCGCTCGGTCCGGTGCCGGTCGGCCTCCGACTGGAGCGGGTTCTCGCCGATGACGTAGGCGGCCGTCAGCTCGCCGCGCTCCATCGCGTCGAACATCGCCGACAGGTGCCAGCCCTTCCTGGGCGGGATCGTCACCCCCCATTCGGCCTCGAAGCGCGCCCGCAGGGCGTCGTTCTCCACGTGCTGGAAGCCCGTCAGCCGGTCCGGCAGCGCGCCCATGTCGCCCCCGCCCTGGACGTTGTTCTGGCCGCGCAGCGGGTTGAGTCCGCTCCCGTAGCGGCCGACGTGGCCGGTCAGCAGCGCGAGGTTGATGAGCGCGAGGACGTTGTCGACCGCGTTGTGGTGCTCGGTGATGCCGAGCGTCCAGCAGATCATCGCCCGCGGCGCCCGCGCATATGCATGCGCGACCTCACGGATCGTCGCTCCGGGGATGCCCGTCTCGCGCTCCGCGTACTCGAGCGTGTACGGCTCAACGCCCGCGCGGTACTGCTCGAACTGCTGGGTCGCCCGCCGGATGAAGTCCTCGTGCACCAGCCCGGCGTGGATGATCTCCCGGCCGATCGCGTTCGCGAGCGCGATGTCGGAGCCCACGTCGATGCCGAGCCAGATGTCCGCCCACTCGGCGCTCGACGTCCGGCGTGGATCGACGGCGATCAGCCGCGCCCCGTTCCGGACGCCGCGCAGGAGGTGGTGGAAGAAGATCGGATGCGTCTCCCGGGCATTCGAGCCCCACAGGAGCACGAGATCCGTCTCCTCGACCTCACGATATGAGCTGGTACCGCCACCAGCGCCGAACACGGTCGCCAGACCGGCGACAGAGGGGGCGTGTCAGGTGCGGTTGCAGCTGTCGATGTTGTTGCTGCCCAGGACGACGCGGCTGAACTTCTGGGCTGCGTAGTTGACCTCGT
>DASSPX010000145.1:0-2271 GCA_035699445.1 Candidatus Limnocylindrales bacterium
GCCCACGAGCTCCCAGGCGACGAAGATCGTCAGCCACGAGTCCGCGAGGACGAGGATGAGCATCGACGTCATGAACAGGTTCAGGTACGCGAAGAACCGCCATGCGCCGGGGTCGTGGCTCATGTAGCCGATGCTGTAGACATGCACGAGCATGCCGATCGTCGTCACGACGATCAGCAGGCACGCGGTCAGGGTGTCGACGAACAGGCCCGCGTCCACCGACAGGCCGCCGGCGGGGATCCACTCCCAGAGCGTCAGCCCGTAGCCGTGCTCCCCGAAGGGCTCCGCGTGGGTCAGCGCGGCGTACACGACGAGCATCGCGATCGCCCACGAGCCGACCACGGCGCCGACGGGCACGAGGCTGGCGGCGGTGCGCCCGAACGCGGCCTGGATGCGGCGGCCGAAGAGGGCGGAGAACAGGAAGCCCGCGAGCGGCAGGGCGATGATCAGCGGCAGCAGCAGGTCGAACGTGCCGCCGGTGACAGCGCCGGCGCCTTCGCCTTCGGTTGCGGTGGAGAGCAGCCCCGGGAGGGCGATGAGGAAGGAGGACATCGACGCCTACTGCCGCAGCGCGTCGTATTCGTCGACGAGCGGCGTCTTCCGGTTCCGGTAGATCGCGATCACAATCGCTAGCCCGACCGTCGCCTCGCCGGCGGCGACCGCCATGACCATGAGCGCGATCACCGAGGCGTCGGCGTTGAGGGCGGGGATGAATGCCCCGAACGCCACGATCGCGAGGTTGACCGCGTTGAGCATGAGCTCGATCGACATCAGCATGCTGATCGCGTTCCGGCGCGCCAGGAACCCGAACGCCCCGATCGCGAACAGCAGCCCGGCCAGGATGAGGTAGCCGTCGAGCGTCTGGCTGAGCCCGCGCAGGCCCTCGAGCATCAGCCGCCCTCCCCGCGTTCGCGCTTCGCGAGGAAGATCCCGCCGATGACGGCCGCGAGCAGCAGCACGCTCACGACCTCGAACGCGAGCACGTACTCGGTGAACAGCACGCTCGCCAGCTCGTCGGTCATCGTCCACAGCCGCTCGCTCGCCTCGCCCCAGTCGGTCGCGGTCACGGCCACCGCGAGGACGATCGCGAGGATCACCGACGCGATCGCGGCCGGGATCGCCTGGGTCTGGAACACGAGCCGCGTGGGCCCGACCTTGTCCTGCGTGAGCATGATCGCGAACAGCACGAGCACGCTGATCGCGCCGAGGTACACGATCACCTGCGCGGCCGCGACGAACGGCGCCCCGGCCAGGACGTAGATCCCGGCGAGGCAGCCGAAGCTCGCGATCATCGCCAGGCCGCAGCGGATGATGTCGCGCATCGTCACGACGAGCAGCCCGAAGCCGAGCATGCCGCCGGCGAGCGCCAGGAACAGCGCGTCCTCCCAGGTGATCCCGACGAGCGGGATCGTCTCGGGCAAGCCCACGGCCGCCGCCTAGCGGTGCCGGGCGGCGGTCCCGGCCGAGCCGGCGACCCCGCTCCCGTGGCCATGCCCCCCGTGTCCGTTCCCGTTCCCGTGGCCGTGCCCGTTGCCGGCGGCGATGGACGGCGGCAGCACGGGCAGCAGCCGGGTCGGCTCGAGAAGCCGGCCCTCGGCGCGCGCCCGCTCCGCCCAGTCGCGCTCCTTGCGGATGTACGTGACCTCGGTCTCCCGGTCGAGCTTCGCGAGCGCGATGAGGTCGATCATCGGCTCCTCGCGGCTCGTGTGCGACAGCTCGAACATGTCGGAGTCGCGCACCGCGTCGTACGGGCAGGCATCGACGCAGATCCCGCACAGGATGCAGCGGCTCTCGTCGACCTCGTACTTCTGGAGGACGCGCGGCTTCGGCATGAGCGCGCCCGTCGGGCAGGTCTCCGCGCAGCGGCCGCACGAGACGCACGGCGTGTCGTTGAGGCTCATGTCGAGCGGCGTCGTGACGAGCGTGTCGAAGCCGATGCGCATGAAGTCGTAGCACGCGGCGCCGACGATCTCAGCACAGACGTTGGCGCACCGCCCGCAGTCGATGCAGCGCGACGGCTCGCGCAGGATGAACGCGTGGGAGTCGTCGCGGATGTAGTCGTGGTTGATGCCGGTGAACCGGTTCTCGGTGATCGACCGGTAGCCCGCGCCATGGTGGTTGTCGGGCTCGAGCGTCGCGAGCGTCGTCCCGTACTCGATGCCGAGGCGCCGCAGGTCGCAGAACCCGATCGCCTCGCAGGTGCATTGGAGGCAGCGGGTGGACTCCGCCATCGCCTCCTCGCGTGTGTACGGCAGCTCGTACTCGATGTAG
>DASSPX010000146.1:0-2374 GCA_035699445.1 Candidatus Limnocylindrales bacterium
CGAGCAGCGGCCGGATCGCCTCCTCGCCGAGGTACGGGCTGGCCGTGACGGCGTCCGCACCGAGGATGTCGAACAGCGCCACGGCCTGGCGCTCGGCCGTGGAGCCGATGTCGCCCCGCTTCGCATCGATGATCACGGGCATATCGGCCGGGATCCGGGCGCGGAGTCGCTCGAGGGCGGCCAGCCCGGCGGATCCGAACGCCTCGAAGAACGCGAGGTTCGGCTTGACCGCGGCAGCGACGTCGATCGCGGCCTCGAGGAGGAGCGAGGCGAACGCCTCGATCCCGTCGGCTGTCGGGGCGAAGCCCGGCGGCAGCGTCGCCGGATCCGGGTCCAGCCCGAGGCAGAGCACGGAGCCGACCCGCTCGCTCCGAGAGGCGAGCCGCTCGAGGTACGTGCCCGGCACGGATGTCAGGGTGCGGCCGACGCCGCGGGCGAGGCCGCGTCGGACGCGGACGGCCGCGGCGTGGGCAGCAGGGGCAGCTCGCCCTCCGGGATGTGCCAGTCCGGTCGGGACGCGCCGTCGAGGCCCGCGGCGTCGGTGAGCGGCACCGGCTCGCCGACCTCCCAGCGGCCGGCCGAACCGGACAGCGGCATCAGCCACAGGTCCACGATCTGGCCCCTCGCGTGCAGGTACGCGATGCCGTCGCCGGCCGGTGACCAGACGGGCGACCACGACCGTCCGTCCGTCGTCAGGCGCACCACCTCGTTCCCCGTGCGCGCCTCGAGGATCACGATGTCCGTGCCGAACGCGCTCGTCTTCGTGGCGGCGATCCAGCGGCCATCGCGCGAGTAGCTCGGGCCGAGGTAGCCGGGGCCGGTAAGCGCCCGCGACCGTCCCGTCTCGAACGTGTACGTCCACAGTTCCGGGCGCCCGGTTGCGCCCTGGCGATCGTTCTTCACGTACGCGAGGAGCGCGCCGTCGGGCCGCCACTCGGGGTCCTGGTGGCCGAGCGGCACCACCTCCGGAACATCGAGCGCGGTCAGCTCACCCGCCTCGAGGTCGTACAGCTTTAGCGTGACGTTGCTGCGCGCCGGGCTCGGCAGGTCGCTCGCGAGGGCCAGCGTGCGCCCGTCGGAGCGGAGGACCGGCTGCCGGATCCACGCGGCCCAGGTCCGGGTGCCGTCACGCAGCTCCCCGTCGAGGATGGCTTCGGGGTCCCCGCCCTCGACCGGGATGCGCATGAGCGTGGGGATCGAGAGCTGGAAGATCCGCTCGCGGCCGTCGACAACCCAGCGCCCGTTCTCGTCGCGGGTGCGGACGAAGTACACCCACGCGCCGTCGGGCGAGACCGAGGGCATCGCGTCCGTGCCCGCGTCCGTGAGCTGGGTGGCCTCGCCTGCCCGCTGGATCCAGACGTTGCCGGCTTTCGCGTAGACGATCGTGCCGGCCGTGCGCGTGAGCGGATCTTCCGTGGGGACCGGGACGACGTTCGAGGGTGCCGGCGTCGAAGCCGGTCCCCCGCCGGGGCCATCGCCGTTCCCGCCGCTCACGAACGGCAGCTGGCCGTTCAGAAGGTTGAGGGTCATCACGCCCGTCAGCAGCAGGCCGACCGCCGCGAGGATCGGCGCCACTGGCGTCCCGGGCGGGATGAGCCCGTAGGGGTCGCCGCGGCGCGGCGGAGCGCCGCTTCCCCGGTCCGAGCGCGGGCGCGGGCGGCCGCGCACGGACGCCGATGCGGGGCGTCGCAGCGGGGTGTTCGACATCAGGCGTCGGCGACGGCCAGCGGCGTGCGTCCCGCGGCGCGCGCCTCGAATCGCTCCAGGATCCCGCGCACCTCGGGGTGCCAGGATGCCGGCGCGACGTCGCGGACCTCGAGCTGGAGCGATTCGACGCCGCCGAAGGTGCGCGACGCAACGCGGGCGAGGACGTCGACCCGGTCGCCATCGGCGACCGAGGCCGCGAGGTCCGGACGCTGGAACGCGATGGCGTCGAGCACGTCGCGCTCGCGCCGGAGGACAAGCGAGGTGTGCCCGCCGGTCACCTCGCGTACGCGGGACGCCGTCAGGCCGAGGACCGCCACCATCGGCTCGGGGTTGCCGGGGCCGCACGGCGCCAGCCGTCGCAGCCCGGCGAGCAGCCGGTAGTCGACGTACTGCGCCGGGAGCGCGAGGTCCACGCGCACGGCGGGCCGGGGATCCGCGGGCCGCGACGACTCGGCGAGCGCGATGAACCGTTCGACGAACGCGGGCCAGCGCTCGAGCGGCACCTCGAAGCCGGCCGCGGCGGCATGCCCGCCATGCCGCACGAGGAGGTCGGAGCATTCGGCAAGCGCGGTCGCGAGGTGGAGACGGCCGTCGCCGCGGCACGAGGCCCGGACGACCGGTCCCAGGACCGTGCCGACGACCGCGGGCAGGCCGGTCTCGTCGGCGA
>DASSPX010000147.1:0-8313 GCA_035699445.1 Candidatus Limnocylindrales bacterium
CGGGCGGCACCCCTGATGTCCGCCCACACGTCGTCGCCGACCATGAGCAGCTCGCCCGGCCGCACCCGCCCTCCCCCGGCCGCGACGATCTCGTCCCGCAGCCGCGCGATCGCGAACCGGAAGAACGGCGCGGATGGCTTCCCGACGACCGCCGCGCGCACCCCGGTCGCGTGCTCGAGGCCGGCGAGGAACGCCCCCAGGTCGAGACTCGGCCCGGCTGGCGTCGCCCACCACGGATTGCGGTGCATCGCCACGAGCGCGGCGCCGGCGCGCACGCATCGGAACGCGACGTCGAGGTTCTCGCGGTTGAGGGCCTCGGGTGAATCGCCCAGGACGACGGCGGCGATGGCCCCCGGCGCAGCATCGGCCTCCGCGGCCGGAACCAGCCGCTGGCTGGCGAACTCGGTGGCCGCGTCGTCCGACGTGATCACGAACAGGGCCTGACCCGGAAACCGCGCCGCGGTATACGCCGCGGTCGCCGACAGCGCGGAGTGGAACCGCTCGGGCGGCGTATGGAGCCCGAGCCGTCGGCCGGTCGCGGCGAGCCCGCGTCGGGACACGAGCGACGCGTTCGTGACCACGAGGTATGGGACCCTGCGCGCCTCGAGCGCCTCGAGCGCCTCCGCCGCGCCGGGAACGGCCTGCTCCCGATAGACGAGCACGCCATCAAGGTCGAGCAGGACGCCCCGGATGCCCTCCAGCGTCATCTGTTGGCCGTGCCCTCGCCGCCCGACCCGCCCTCCACGGCGTCCGCGAACGCGGCGAGCGTCGGAAACCGGGCATCGAACGTCACCTCCCCCGCCGGCCGCGGGGTCGCGCCGCCGTCGCCGCCGCGCCGGTCGATCCAGACGGTGTCGAGGCCGACCGCCTTCGCGGGGACGTGGTCGTGGTACAGGCTCTGCGCGACGTGCAGCAGCCGATCCGGCGGCACGCCGAGGCCGTCCGCGGCCGCCAGCAGGGCCTCGAAATTGCGCCGGTCCGGCTTGTATGTGCCGACATCCTCGGCCGTCACGATCGCGTCGAACGTCACCCCGAGCCGCTCGTTCGAGCGCGCGAACGACGCACGATCCACGTTGGAGAGGATGATCAGCCGGTACCGCCCGGACAGCCGGGCGAGGGCCTCCGGCGAATCGGGAAACGCGGGCCACGACCCGACGGACGCCCCGAACGCCGCGGCGTCCTCGTCGGTCACCGGGATCCCGAAGCGCTCCCCGAGTCGCCGCAGCACGCGCGCCAGGATCTCCGGATACACCGCCGGGTCGGCCTGCTCCTCAACGTGCTCGATCTCTGCGTACGCGGCCAGCAGCTCCTCGTCGCCGACGCCGGCACCGGCCCGATCCCGCCACGGCCGCAGGGCGGCGGTGATGCCGGCCTCCCAGTCGATCAGCGTGCCGTAGCAATCGAAGCTGAGCGCGTCGAAGCGGGAAAAGTCGAGCATGGAGCCTCCGGACCGCGTCGGGAAAGGTCGGCCGGATGGTACCGTCGGCGGACCGCCGCGCCGGCACACCGCCGCGCCGGCACACCGCCAGGCCGCGCGGATCCGTTCACAGGGAGGCGAGATGGGGCTGCTCGACGGCAGGAAGGCGCTCATCTTCGGCGTCGCGAACGACCACTCGATCGCGTGGGGCATCGCCAGGGCGCTCCACGAGCACGGCGCGACCGTCGGGTTCAGCTCGGTGGAGACGCTCATCGACCGCCGCGTCCGGCCACTCGCGGAATCGATCGGCGCGACGTTCGTCGAGCCCTGCGACGTCCAGCGGGACGAGGACATCGCCCGGGTGTTCGAGCGCTGGAAGGCGGCCTACGGCGAACTCGACGTGCTCGTCCACGCGCTCGCGTTCGCCAAGCGCGAAGACCTCCAGGGCCGCTACGTCGACACCTCCCGCGACGGCTTCGCGCTCGCCCTGGACGTCAGCGCGTACTCGCTCGTCGCCCTGTGCCACCACGCGCTGCCCCTGCTGCACGGCGGCTCGTCGGTCATGACGCTGTCCTACTACGGCGCCGAGAAGGTGACCGGCAACTACAACGTGATGGGCGTCGCGAAGGCAGCCCTCGAGGCGTCGGTGCGCTATCTCGCCGCGGACCTCGGACCCCAGGGCATCCGCGTCAACGCGATCAGCGCGGGCCCGATCCGCACGCTCGCGGCGGCCGGCGTGGGCAACTTCAAGAAGCTCTACGGCCCGTTCGCGGACATCGCGCCGCTCCGGTCCCACATCACGATCGAGGACGTGGGGGCGAACGCAGTCTGGCTTGCATCGGACCTGAGCCGGCAGGTGACCGGCGAGACGATCTACGTGGACGGCGGCTTCAACATCATGGGCGTGCCCACGGTCACCGAGTAGCGGCGCGGCGCAATGCCGTCGTTACGCACCTGAGAGGTCACGGGCCGCTGGTTGCACGCGCCCGCCGCCGGTACGGGTCGAGGCTCTTACCCGACGGCGGTCGCCTCTCCCTCCCCGAGTCGCACGTTCCCCTCGACCGCCGTCACCCTCCTCCTCACCGGATCGGATCCCCGATCCGGGCTGTCTGCGTTTCGCAAGCCGCGCTAGGGCTGTGTCTCCTGGCGCGGGCGCACCCGGACCTCGACGGCGTGCAGGACCGCCGCGGCACCCCGGCGCAGGCGGCGCTCGAGGGCGACCCTGGCCGGCCGGCGCCGACCGGCAAACGCCTGGATCGGCGTCCGCGTGGTCGACGATGGCCGCAGCAGCCAGTGCGCGTCGGCCGGCGTCACGACGCGCTCGGGAACCGGCGGCAGGGTGGGGTCGATCGTCGTGGCGACCACGGACTCCAGACCGGCTCCGACCCCCAGGGCCTCGGTCACCGGCGAGGAGGCGTTCGAGGACGTCGACGCGACGGCGGAGGACGTTGAGGCGACGGCCGCGGGCCCCTCACCCGCGACCGCGCGGCCGTCACCGGACTCGGCGGCTGCCGTCCCGGCGACCGGCGTCCGGGTGATCGCGGCGAACCGCCGATCCCGGAACGGGATGATCTCGCCCCACTCGCGCGGCCGTGCGGTTGACGGGCGCCACTCCCGGTCGGCCGTGGGAACCTCGATCCGGCGCTCGAACAGCGCGTCGAACGTGTCGCCGTCGACGCGCTCGTGCTCCACGAGATACGCGGCCAGGCGGCGAAGCGTCTCCATGTGCTCGACGAGGAGCTCGCACGCCTCCGCGTACGCCTCGTCGAGGATCGCCCGGATGGCGCGCGTGGCGGCCGGCTGGACCTCGGACGGCAGGTTGCCGTTCGGGCGAGCGACGAGGAACGAGAGGGCGCCCCGTCCGGATGTCCCCCCGTCGGTCGCCTCCGGGTCGCGGCCCATCCCGAACTTCATCACCATCGCGGTCGCGATCTGGTTCGCCTTCTCGAAGTCGTTCGACGCGCCCGCGGTCACCTCCTGGAACAGGAGCTCCTCGGCGGCGCGGCCGCCCATGAGCGCGACAAGCCGGGCGCGCAGGTCGGATTCGGAAGGGAGGTCGTTGTCCTCCTGGGAGCTGACGGTCACGCCGAGTGCCTCGCCGTGAGCGAACAGGCTGATCTCCTCGACGCGCCGCTTGTCGCCGCGAAGCCGGCCGCAGATCGCGTGGCCCACCTCGTGGGCGGCGATGATCGAGCGCTCACGCTCGTCCATGCTCCGCCGGCGCGAGGTCCCGACCGCGACCTTCAGCCACCCCGCGTGGACCTCTTCGGCCGTGATCTCGCGGAGCTCGCGTCGCGCGGCGAGGATGGCCGCCTCGTTGAGCAGGTCGGCGAGCTGCGCCCCCGAGAACCCGTAGGTCCGGCGCGCGACGGCCCCGAGATCGACGTCCTCGGCGAGCGGCTTGCCGCGGGCGTGGACGGCAAGGATCTCCGCGCGGCCCCGGACATCCGGAAGGCCGACGTGGATCTTGCGGTTGAAGCGGCCCGGTCGGAGGACGGCAGGGTCGAGGACATCGAGCCGGTTCGTGGCCGCGATGACGACGATGTCCTCGGTCGTGCCGAACCCGTCGAGCTCCACGAGCAGCTGGTTGAGCGTCTGCTCCCGCTCCTCGTGGCTGTTCTGGCCACCGCGCGCCTTGCCCAGCGCGTCGAACTCGTCGAAGAACACGACCGCCCGGCCGAGCTTGCGCGCCTGGGCGAACAGGTCGCGGACGCGACGCGCGCCCACGCCCACGTACTTCTCGACGAACTCCGAGCCCGAGGCGTACAGGAACGGCACGCCGGCTTCCGCGGCAACCGCCTTGGCCAGCATCGTCTTGCCGGTTCCCGGCGGGCCGTAGAGCATGATGCCGTGGGGGATCCGCGCGCCCAGGCTCGCGAAGCGGGCGGGATCGCGAAGGAACTCGATCGTCTCGGTCAGCTCGGTCTTCGCCTCGTCGCAGCCGGCCACGTCGGCGAGGCGGACGGCCGGCGCCGCGTGGGCGCCCTGCTCGCCGGCGGCTGCCGGGAGGATCGTCGTGAACGACGCCGCCTTGTCCCGCGAGCGACCGCCGCGGCCCATGGCGCGCAAGAGCAGGAGCACGAGGAGCGCGATCATCACGAGCGGGATCGCAGGGCCGAGCACCGCCCGCACCGGATCCGATCCGGAGCTGGCCGCTGCGGCGCTGCGCACGGACTGCCAGGCCTCGGCGGTCAGCAGGTCGCGGTGCCCGAGGGTCGCGAGCGCGTCCGCCGCCTGCGCGGGCGTCACGTCCAGCCGGACCTCGATCACCTGGCCGCTCACGGTCTTCGCGGCGAGTGTGCCGTCGCCGCTGCTGTCCGCGGTCGTGATCGCCACGACCTCACCGGCCTCGATGTGACGCTGGAGCTCGAGCAGGTCCCACGCGCCTGCGTACGTGAATGTCGGGAGGCCGGACGGTGCCGGAATCGGCTGGCTCGTCATCCGCGAGGCGCCGATGCCCACGATCAGGATCAGGGCGGCGAGGCCGGCCAGGGCCGCAACCCGCCGACGGCGCGTGGTGGCGAGGAGACGTCCAGGGAGCGGTCGCACGGGTGACGGATCCAATGCGGGCCCGGACGACAGCCCTGATGTGTGGCGACCGGCCGGGCAGAAGGTGGTCGATCCGAGAAGCGTAGAGAGCCGCCCGGGACCGGCCATCGTCCGTATTGGTGAAATCGACCGGGGACCATGTCGCCGTTGCGCACCACGCGCGAGTCATCCCGTGGGTGGTCGTCCAGGGATCTCGGCGATGTCGGAACGCACCGTCGGGCCGTCGGGCTCGGCCGGTCGTGCGATGATGCACGGCGGGACCCCCGTCGGTGGCCGATGCCGGCGTTTCGTCCACGCACGGGAGGCTGGCAGGTGCGTCACGCCGGCGCTGCCGGTCCGAACGGGAGTCCAGCCGCGTCCGTCGACGATCATCGCGGCACTGGGTAAGGAATGTCAACGACGTCGAGAAACATCGTCGCCTTCGCCGGGTTCGGCCCCGCGCTCCACGTGGCCGTGGAGACGGGCACGGCCTACGAGCTCGTCCTGACCGGGCTGGCGGTGGTGGACCGCGACGGCCATCGGCGCTGGGATGCCGGCGTCGCGTGGCGCGATCGGGCCCGCGCGGTCGACGACGGCACGCTCGTCCGGAGCCTGGACCGGATCGCCCGTGAATCATGGGTCAGCCTCCTCGGACTCGCGCACGAACTCGATGGGGAGCGATCGGCGTCAGCACTCGTGGACGCGATCGACACGCTGGACCCGGTCGAGGTCGTCCTCCATCTGGTCGGCGCCTACCGCCGGGTGATCCGGCGAGCGACGCCGCCGGAGACGATCCGTGCCGCGGTCGCAGGAGATGCGCGGGCCCAGCGCGAGTTCCGCCGGACGTCGTTCCCCGCGCTCCGCGACTGGCAGGCGACGCTCCGCTGGGCGCTCGGGCAGGAGCCGGCCGAGACCCGGGAGCAGCTCGTCGCGAGCCTGCGCGCGCTGGCACGGGACGTGCTCGGACCGGTCGAGGGCTCCCTTGCCGACCTTCAGCTCCGTGACGCCCGAATCGTGGCCGAGCTCGCCGCGACGACCGGGCCGGAGACACTCATCTCGTCGGTCGCGCCGGGGATCACGTACGTCCCCGAGGTCGGCCAGACCGAGGTCGTCCTCGTACCCGACGCGATCGTCCGGCCGTCGGTCGTTGTCCTCGACCACCGGGCGTCGCTCATCGTGTGCTATCCGGCGAGCGCGGACCGGGCGTCGGCAGGGGCGCCGCCCGAGCGACTCGTGGCGCTGGGCAAGGCGATCGGCGACGAGACGCGGCTGCGGGTCCTCCGGCTGCTCGCCGACGGACCGCTCACCGGCACCGAGCTCGCGGAGCGCCTCGGTGTGCCGCGCACGAGCCTGCACTACCACCTCGGCCTCCTGCGTGCCGCCGGCCTCGTCGAGGTCGCGGTCGACGACGCCCGTTACGGCAGGCTCCGGCTGCGCGACGAATCGCTGGACGACGTGGGACGCCTGCTCGCGGCGTTCGTGCTCGACGAGCCGGCGTCGGCCTCCGAGCCGGCGCGCGTGCGCCGGGGCCGGGCGGGCTGACCGCGCCGGTCCTCGGCGCGCCCGGCCGGGACGAGCAACGGCCCCGGCGGGATCCGAGGACCACCGGGGCCGTGCGGACGCTCTGGAGCCGCCCGGCGGGCGGCCCTTCGGCTACTGCTTGTTCGTGAACTTCTCGATGCGCGCGAAGTAGTACGGCGTGTCGAGCGCGATCGGCCCGTCCGTCTTGTGGATCGTGCGACGCATGCCCTCGCGCTGGATCTCCGACCAGGCATAGATGACCGGCAGGTCCTCGGCCTGGATCGCCGCGTACTCGCGGTAGATCTCGGCGCGCTCAGCCTGGTCGTACGTCCCAAGGCCGGCGTCGATCAGCCGATCGACCTCCGGATTCCGGTAGCAGATGTAGTTGTTCGTGTCCGGGCGCTCCTCGGTCGAGCACTCGGAGCTGTGGTAGAGGCTGAACGGATCGGGGTCCGGGCCGGAGACGAAGCCGCCGAAGTAGGCGTCGAACGGCTCGCCGGTCTCGGGCGCGGCGGCGTTGATGTGCGGGTACGTCGTGAGCATGTTCAGGAGGGCGCCGAAGTCGACCTCCTTGTAGGAGATGTCGATGCCGCAGTTGTCGCGCACCTGGTCGCCCAGGAGCTGCATGTAGCGGGAGCGGTCCGGCCGCCCGGCGCGGACGCCCGCGACCGTCGACAGCTTCCGGCCGTCCTTCTCGTAGATCCCGTCCGCACCGCGCGTCCAGCCCGACTGCTCGATGAGCGCGATGCCCTTCGCGGGGTCGAACGGATACGTGTTGACGGCGTCGCCCGGGAACGCCCACGAGGCGGGTGGGATCTCGCTCCAGATCGGCACCCCGGAGCCCTCGGTTGCGGCCTCGACGGTCGCGGGCTTGTCGAAGCAGTACGCGACAGCCTGCCGCAGGTTCCGATCGGCGAACAGCCGGCCCTCGCGCTGGTTGAAGTAGAGCGCGAAGTAGCCGAACTCGGGATATTCGACGAACTGGAGGTTCGGGTCGTCCTTGATCTGCTCGTAGGTGCCGCCCTCGAGCGAGTACTTCCAGTCGACCTGCCCGGCCACGAGCGCCTGCCCGCCGGCGAGGTCGTCCTTGATGATCGGGAAGAACATTCGCGAGAGCTGGGGCCTGCCGAGGAAGTAGTCCTCGTTCGCCTCCATCTCGATCGACTCGCCCGGCTTGTACGACACGAACTTGAACGGGCCCGCACCGAGGCCGACCGGGTTGTACTGGAAGCTGAGGTACGGATAGGCCGCCGCGAGGGCGTCGATGTCCGATGCGTCGAAGGTCTGGAGCAGCGTGCCGACCTGCGTCTCGAGCGCCGGGCCGTAGCCCGTGTTGTCGATCGACCCGTCCTCGGCGGTGAACGGCGTCCTGTCGGGCAGTGCCTGGCCGGCCTTCTGGAGGAGCGCCTCCATCTCGGGAACGAGCGTGTCCCACGCGACGGTGGGGGCGCCGTCCTCGCCGGCCGGTCCGGTCGGGTTCTCGACCTCGGCGGCAACCTTGTCGCTGAGCGCCTGGACCTCGGCCTTCGTGACCGACTGCCGGCCCGCGGCGTACTCGTCGTACGCGGCCCGGATGATCGCGCTGTTCTCGACGAAGATCGAGGGCATGAACGTCGTCGGGAACGACGCGAGCGGGCTGTTGAGCGTGAACTCGACGGTCAGGTCGTCAACCGCGCGGACCGAGGCGAGGAACGCCGTGAGGCATGCCGCGGGGCTGAAGCGGCAGTTGGGGCTCTTCGCGAGCTCGTACGTGAGGACGACGTCCGCGGCCGTCACCGGCGTGCCGTCGTGGAAGACCATGCCTTCGCGCAGCCTGACCGTGAACACGGTCCCGTCCGGGCTGATCT
>DASSPX010000148.1:0-3919 GCA_035699445.1 Candidatus Limnocylindrales bacterium
GCCGCCTTCCGGAAGCCGTGTCCCTCGCCCTCGAACGCGAGATACGCATGCGGAAGGCGCCGCTCCCAGAGCGAATCGACGATCCGCTCCGCCTCGCTGGGCGGCACGATCCGGTCGTCGAGACCCTGGAGGACGAGCACCGGGCAGGTGCACTGGTCCATGTGGAACGCGGGGGAGCGCTCCCGGTACACGTCGGCCGCGTCGGGGAGCGGCCCGACGAGCCGGTCGAGATAGCGCGACTCGAACTTGTGCGTCTCCCGGGCGAACGCCATCAGGTCACCGATGCCGAACGACGTGATCCCCGCCCGGAACGCGTCCCGGAATGCGAGCGCGCACAGCGTCGTGTAGCCGCTCGCGCTGCCGCCCTCGATCGCGATCCGGTCCGGGTCGACGTCGCCGCGCTCGGCCAGGAACTGCGCGCCGGCGACGCAGTCGTCCACGTCCACCACGCCCCAGCGGCCTTCGAGCGCCTGGCGGTACGCCTTCCCGTGGCCGGTGCTGCCGCGATAGTCGACATCGAGCACGGCGATCCCGCGCGAGGTGAGGAGCTGCGTCCGCGTCGAGCGCGCGGTCGACGCCTCGGCGGTCGGACCCCCGTGGCTGGTCACGATCAGCGGCGGCCGGGTGCCCGGCGGCGCGACGACGTCCGGGTTCCGCGGCGGGTAGTAGTGGCCGTACGCCGTCGCGCCGTCGGTGGTCGGGAAGGCGATCGATTCGGGGATCGAGACGTAGGCCGGGTCGATCTCCGCGGCCGTCGAGCGGCGGAGGATCTCGTGCGATCCGGTCGCCACCTCCAGCCGGACGATGCTCCACGGCTCGCTCGGGCTTGCGGCTGCCGTGACCAGCCGGTCGCCGGCCAGGTCGATCGACCCGAGCGCCGTCCAGGGCACCTCGATCCCCGTGACGGTCCCGTCGGGTGCGATCCGGTACAGCCGGTCGGCGCCGTTGCTGCGCGCCACCGCGAGGATCCCGCCACCATCGGCGAACGCGTACTGCCGCGTGCCGAACACCCAGTCGGGGCCGGCGAACTCGGCCTCGATCGGCGGCGTCACCCGCTCGATCCGCCCGTCCCGCCAGCGCTGGAGGTTCATCCACCCGTCCGGCTCGGCCACGAAGTGCAGCACGCCGTCGGGCGACCAGCGCGGCTGGCTGATCCAGTCCGTCGTCGAGCCGGCGACCCGGACCCGCTCGTCGAGCGTCCCGTCCGCGCCCAGCTCCGCGACCCACAGCTCCGTGCCGTCCCAGGGCATGTTCGGGTGGCGCCACTCGAGCCACGCGAGCCGGCGGCCGTCGGGCGACAGGCGGGGCGCCGCGTAGAAGTCGGCACCAGTGACCAGTGGCGTCACCGCGCCATCGGTCAGGGCGATCGTCACGAGCTCGTTGACCGCCTCGCCGTCGCCCGAGTGGTCCTCGCGGACGCCGATCAGCCGGTCGCGCTCCGCATCGAGCACGAGGTCGGCGTAGCGGAACGGCCCCTCGAGCGTGAGCGGCTCGCTCGTACGGCCGGGCAGGATCCGGTGAAGCCGGCCGGTCGCGAAGTCCGAGGCGACGATGAGCTCACCGGCGACGAGCACGGGGGCGCCGCCGTACTCGTGGACCCGCGTCCGGACGTTGAACCCGGGCGGGCTGACGTCGGTCGGGCCCACGCCTTCCCGCCAGCGGACGAGCACCTGGATGCCGCCCTCCTCCGGGCGTCCCTCCAGCCACCACAGGCCGTCGGGCCCGCGGTCGAAGGACGGGCTGGAGAGGCCGACCGCACCCGCCGTGAGCAGCTCGATCGACAGCGGCGACGGCCAGGCGCCGAAGGGGATCTCCTTCACGGCGAGCACCGCAGGCGACAGGGCGGCGGATGGCCCGGATCAGCGCCGCCCGTCCGGCTCGGCACCGGGATCAGGTCCCGTGCTGCCACGAGGACACGTACGCCTTCTGCTCCGGGGTCATGTCGTCGAGCGAGATCCCGAGCGAGGCGAGCTTCAGGCGGGCGACCTCGGCGTCGATCGCCTCCGGCACGACGTACACCCGGGGCTCGAGCTCGGCGTGGTGCTGCGCGACGTATTCCGCCGAGAGCGCCTGGTTCGCGAAACTCATGTCCATGACCGCGGCGGGGTGTCCCTCCGCTGCGCCCAGGTTCACGAGCCGCCCCTCCGCGATGAGGTTCAGACGCTTCCCGCCCAGATCGAACTCCTGAACGTTCTCGCGCACCTCGCGAACGTGTCCCTCCGCCATCTCGCGCAGCGCCCGCAGGTCCAGCTCGGCGTCGAAGTGGCCGGAGTTGGCCATGATCGCGCCATCCTTCATCGAGGCGAAGTGCTCGCGGCGGAACACGTTCACGTTGCCCGTGGCGGTGACGAACAGGTCGCCCCAGCTCGCCGCCTCGCCGGCGGTCATCACCGCGAAGCCGTCCATGAGCGCCTCGAGCGCCCGGACCGGGTCCACTTCGACCACCGCGACGTGCGCGCCGTGACCGTCCATCCGGGACGCGATCCCCTTGCCCACCCAGCCATAGCCGGCGACCACGACGTTGCGGCCGGCGATGAGGATGTTCGTCGCGCGCAGGATGCCGTCGATCGTGCTCTGCCCGGTCCCGTACCGGTTGTCGAACAGGTGCTTCGTCTGGGCCTCGTTGACCGCCACGACCGGGAACCGGAGGGCGCCGTCGGCGGCCATCGCGCGCAGCCGGATCACGCCCGTCGTCGTCTCCTCCGTCCCGGCCAGGACCTCGGCGAGCTGCTCGGGCCGCTCGCTGTGGAGGAGCGACACGAGGTCGCAGCCGTCGTCCATCGTGATCGTGGGGTGGGTGTCCGCGACCGAGCGGAGGTGGGCGTAGTACGTGTCCCGGTCCTCGCCGCGACGCGCGTAGACGCTGATCCCGTACTCGGCGACGAGCGCCGCCGCGACATCGTCCTTCGTGGACAGCGGGTTCGATGCCGCGAGCGCCACCTGGGCCCCGCCGGCGGCGAGCGTGCGCATGAGGTTCGCGGTCTCGGTCGTCACGTGGAGGCAGGCGCCCACGCGCACGCCCTCGAGCGGCCGGTCGCGTTCGAACCGCTCGCGGATCAGGCGCAGGACGGGCATATCGCGCTCGGCCCATTCGATCCGGCGAACGCCCTCGGCGGCGAGCTGGAGGTCGGTGACGTCGTGGGCGGGGCGTGCGCTGGTGGTCATCAGGTCTCCGGTGGGGCGATGGACGCGCGGCTCAGTCGTGCCGGCGCCCGTCCGGCTGGGTGGCTGTGTCGGAACCGGTCGCGTCCCGGGCCCTCGCGGCGAACAGCCGGCGGAGCGGGCCGGCGATATCGGGCCACGGCGAGCCGAGGCGGCGGGCGAGCCGCTCCTCGAAACGGACGTGCTCAGCGTACCCGAGCCGCCGGTAGGCCTGGATCGCGGGCGGGTTGTCGCTCCGCACGTTGAGCACGACCTGATCGCAGAACCGGAGCAGGTCCTGGGTCACCGCGCTCGTCACCGCCGTCGCGTACCCGCGCCCGCGGTGATCCGCGTGGGTGAGCACGTTCCCCACCACGGCCAGCCGGGCGGCGCGGCTGATCACGTGCGTCCCGGCAGCGGCAACGAGCCGGCCGTTCACCCGGATGCCGTAGTAGATCCCCTCGGCGATGCTGCTCGCCGGCAGCCACGACGCGAACCCGAGCTGGTAGAGCCGGTTCAGCTCCCCGATCTCCACGGGAAGCAGCCGCACGACGTTCGCCTGGAACGGACGGAACGTGCTTCGGTCGACCCACATGCGGATCATCGGCGGCCCGGGATCGAGCCGGTAGCTCGCCTCGACGGCGGGCAGGTTCTCGGTCAGCGCGGCGACGTACGCGGCGCGGGGCCGGAGGACGTCGCGCAGGATCGCCGCGATGCCGTCGTTGCGGCCCATGACGAACAGCGGCTGCGGGGTGAGGCCCGAGTACTCGAGACCGAC
>DASSPX010000149.1:0-29947 GCA_035699445.1 Candidatus Limnocylindrales bacterium
GAGGTCGAGTCGGCGACGCGGTGACGGGGTACGCGCCGCCTAGACTCGGCGAGTGACCCCGAAGCTCCGCCAGCCGGTGCCCGACCGGCCGTTCCTGTCGCGCACGTTCGCGGCGCTCGGGCAGCGCGACTTCCGGATCTACTACGTCGGCTACCTGCTGAGCGTCACGGGGACGTGGATGCAGTCGGTCGCTCAGGGCTGGCTCGTCCTCATCCTCACGGGCTCGCCGTTCATGCTCGGGGTCGCCGCGGCGGCCCGGTCCCTGCCCGTCCTGCTCCTGTCGCTGGTCGGCGGGATCGCCGCCGACCGCTTCGACAAGCGCGCGATCCTCGTGGTCGCCAACGGGGCAGCGATGGCGGCGTCGATCGTCCTCGCGATACTGACGCTCAACGGCTCCGTCGACATCACGTCCGTGCTCCTGCTCACGCTCATCCTGGGCACGACGAACGCGTTCGAGATGCCAGCCAGGCAAGCCTTCGTCGTCGAGCTGACCGGTCCGGCCCACCTGCCGAACGCGATCGCGCTCAACTCGCTGATGTTCAACGTCGCCCGGGTGGTCGGACCCGGGCTCGCAGGGCTGATCGTCGCCGCGTTCGGGCCGGGCGTCGCGTTCGCCGTGAACGCCGCCAGCTTCGTGCCGGTGCTCGTGTCCCTGCTCATCATCCGGCCGGCGTCACGGGTCGCGCGGAGCCGGATCCGGGGGGCGATGGCAGAGACGGTGGCGTACCTGCGCCGCGAGCCGCGCGTCTCGCTCGTCCTGCTCCTGCTGGCCGCGTCCACGATCCTCGCCTCGGGTCACTTCTACCTCGGCCCGGCGCTCGCGCGGGACCTGGGGCAGGGGGCCGAGGGCCTCGGACTCCTGATGTCGGCGACCGGGGTCGGGGCGATCCTCGCGGGCCTGCTCGTCGCGGCGGGTACGGGTGGCGGCCGGCGCCGGGGCGCCACGCTGCCGGTCGCCGGGATCGTCCTCGGGACGGCCGAGATCGGGGTCGGGCTGTCCGGCTCGTTCGCGCTCACGGTGCTCCTGTTCGGCGTCATCGGCTGGGCGATGGTCGGCTACAACGTCCGCTCGAACACCGCCCTCCAGACGATCGTCCCGAACGAGCTCCGGGGCCGGGTGATGAGCCTGTACACCTTCGTGCTGCTCGGGCTCATGCCGGTCGGCAGCCTCCTGCTCGGCGCGATCGCCGACGTCGTCGGAGCCGCGATCGCGATCGGCCTGGGCGGCACCGCCTGGATGGTCGTCGTCGGGCTGACGGTCCTCACCCGGCCGGCGATTCGCGGGATCTGAGCGGGGGTGTCGGCGGGCTGCCGGCGAGCGTCTTGGCCACCGTCTGGAGCAGGGTCGCCGGATCGAACGGCTTCGCGACGAACCCGTCCCCGCCCAGGGGCTCCCCGAGATCGATCGCGTCCTCCGCGTATCCCGACATGAACAGCACCGGCATCCCGGGGTCCGTGACCCGAACCCGGGCGGCAAGCTCGGGCCCGGTGAGGCCCGGCATCATCACGTCGGTCAGGAGGAGCCCCGGGCGGACCGGCATCTCGGCGAGGACACGAAGCGCCTCGTCACCCGAGGCTGCCGGGACGACCTCGTGTCCGGCCCGTCGGAGGACGGCCGCCGCGAGCGCGCGCACCGCCGGCTCATCGTCCACGAGCAGAATCCGGTGCACGATCCGGGGCTCGTCGGTCGCCGTCGGGACGGGCGGATCCCCGCCGTCCCCATGGGCAGCCGGCTCCGGGTCCGCGGCCGGGAACAGGACCCGGAAGGTGCTGCCCTGCCCGGGCGCGCTGTCCACCTCGATGTAGCCGTCGCTCTGGTGCACGATCCCGTAGACGCTCGCGAGGCCGAGGCCGCCACCGTGCTCCGCGGACTTGGTCGTGAAGAACGGCTCGAACACGCGATCCCGGGTCGCGGCGTCCATGCCAATGCCCGTGTCGCGCACGACAAGCTCGGCATGCGGACCGGCGTGAAGGCCGGGCCGGGACCTCGCCTCCGCGTCATCGAGCACCCGGTGTCGGAGCTCGACGTCGAGCCGCCCGCCCTCGGGCATGGCGTCGTAGGCGTTGAGCACGAGGTTGAGGATCACCTGTTCGATCTGGGCCGGGTCAGCGTCGATCCATGGCAGGTCCGGCTCGACCGCGGCATGGACCTCGATCTGCTCTCCAGCCGCCCGACGAAGCATCGGCAACGCGCGGGTGATGACCGTGGCGAGGTCCAGCGGCCGTCGGGTTGCCATCTGCCGCCGTCCGTAGGCGAGCAGCTTGGCGACGAGCGACGCGGCCGTGCCCGCTGCCTGCTCGATCGCCGCGGCCTCGTCGCGGCGCGGATCGACCGGCGCGAACTCCTCGCGAAGGAGCGAGGCATAGCCGCCGATGATCGTGAGCAGATTGTTGAAGTCGTGCGCGATGCCGCCGGCGAGTCGCGCAACGGCGTCCATCTTGGCCGTCTCGCGGAGCCGCTCCTCGGCCAGCTGGCGCTCGGTGATGTCGACCACGACGCCCTGGGCCAGGAACCGGCCGTCCGCGTCCGGCCCGAGCAGCTCCGCCCGCTGGTTCACCCAGATGACGCGGCCGTCGGGTCGGATCATTCGATAGGTCTGATCGAGCGGCAGGCCGGTCCGATAGAACTCGCGCGCGCCCTCCGCGGCCGCCTCGGCGTCGTCGGGATGGATCATCCGGTCCCACAGGTCCGGGTCGGCGACCAGGCGCTCAGGCTCCACGTCCAGCGTCTCCGCCGTCTGCGGGCTGAAATACACCGAGCCCACGAAGCCGTCGCGCTCCGGATTCGAGGCCGGATCGATCCGGTCGAGGTACACCATGGCCGGGATCCGCTCGAGCAGCGACCGGTAGCGTTCCTCGGCTTCTGCCAGCCGGTCGAGCGCGGCGTGCGCGTCGCGCATGGCCGCAAGCGCCTGCCGCCGCGCCGCCTCCGCCGCCGTGCGCGACCGGGTCTCGGCGACGAGCAGCGCGTCGCGCTCGCGGAGCAGCAGCCCCTGCCTTGTCAGGACCACCGCGACCGCGAGAAGGGTCAGTCCGAGCTGGATCGCGCTCAGCCATGGCGCCCGGGGCGTCCCCAGCGAGGGGAGCGCGGCGGTGGCGAGCCACACGGCGGCGAGGGGTAGGACCGCACGCCGGCGCTCCAGCGTCCGGGCGCGCCCGGCGCCGATGATGGGCGGCGACAGGAGGCGGAGCGCGCCGGCGCCGAGCAGCAGGTAGCCGGTCGGGACGAGCACGTTCGCAGCGAGGGCGACGGGGACCGGTGTGGTCGCGGTCATCCACACGATCCAGGGCACGCTGACGAGCGCGGCCGCCCCGATGACGCATGCGAACGCGACGACCGTGTCCCGACGCAGGTCACGCCCGGTCAGCGTCATGATGCCGCCGATGGCCGCGGAGATGTACAGCGCCGGCATGGCGATCGTTGCGAGTGCACGAACGGGCTCCATGCCGACGACGAGCGAGCCGAGCAGTGCCAGGGCGATCGCCGCCACGGCGGCGGCGATCGCGACGAGGTCAACGGCCAGCCAGAGCCGACGGTCCGCGTTCGCCGCCCCGACCAGGACGAGCCACGCCAGCAACGGGGCCACCGACGCGAGGGCAACGAGCTCTGCCGCACCCACCGTCATGCCGCCACCCACAAGCGACTCGGCCTGCCAGACCAGCTGCCCCAGACACCAGAGGAGGGGGACCGCGGCCAGATATCGCGCGGCCTGTCGAGCCGGCGGCGGTGCGCTTCGCGCAGCGAGGCCGGCGGCGAGCGCCGTGCCGACCGCCGCGGCGACCCAGGCGAGAGCCTCCCACACCTGGCCCATGCCCACCGCATCGATCGCGGTCAGCACGTAGAGCGCCCCAGCCGCGATAGCGGCCAGCAGCCAGGCAATCCGCGCCCCCCGGGAGGGCGTCCAACTCATCACGGCGACCGTATCGGCGCGCCGTGGTGCCGCCTATGGCCCGGAGGGACTGACGACCGATACGTCGCCTTGGTGAGTGCGCACCGTGGTCAGGCCACGAACCGACGGAAGATCGTGACCGCGTTCTGGCCGCCGAATCCGAACCCGTTGACGGCGACCGTCTCCACCTTCGCCCGGCGAGCGACCCTTGGCACGTAGTCGAGGTCGCACTCCGGATCGGGTGTCTCGAGATTGGCGGTGGGCGCGATCACACCGTCCCGGATCCCGCCGATGGCCGCCAGCGCCGACGCGATGCCGGCCGCACCGACCAGGTGGCCGACCATGGACTTCGGGGAGCTGATCGCGACCTTCCTGGCGTGCGCCCCGTACGCGGCCTTGATCGCGCGCGTCTCGGTCACGTCGTTCAGTGGCGTCGACGTGCCGTGGGCGACGATCCAGTCCACCTCGTCCGGTGCGACACCGCTGTTGCGGAGCGCGTTCATCATCGCCCGCGCCTGGCCGCGCCCGGTCGGCTCCGGCGCGCTGATGTGGAACGCGTCCGCGGTGAGCGCCCCGCCCAGCACCTCCGCGAGCGGCGTCGCGCCGCGCGCCAGGGCATGCTCCACGGACTCGACCACCACCACGCCGGCGCCCTCGCCGAGCACGAACCCGTCGCGGGTCGCGTCGAACGGGCGCGAGGCGGTCTCGGGCGTCTCATTCCGCTTCGAGAGCGCCCCCATGTTCGCGAGCGCGGCGACCCCCATGGGCACGATCGGCGCCTCCGAGCCGCCGGCGAGCACGACGTCGCACTCCCCGGTGGCGATCAACCGGAGAGCGTCGTGGAACGCGATGACCGACGTCGCGCACGCGGCGACCTGGGTCATCACCGGACCGGTCAGGCCGTACTCCATCGAGAGCATGCAGCCGGCCATCGAGCCGGAGAGCGCCGGCACTGCGAATGCGGAGACGAACCGCGGACCCTTCGTGTCGTGGACGTGCGTGCCGTCGATGATCGCCTCGATCCCGCCGCCGCCCGTGTTCACCACGACCGCGACCCGATCGCGCTGCTCCGGCGTCATGGCCGCGAAGTCGATGCCGCTGGCGCGAACCGCTTCCTTGCCCGCGCCCATCGCGAGGTGGATGAAGCGGCTCATCCGGCGGGCCATCTTCGCGTCCATCACGGAGGCCGGGTCGAAGTCCCGCACCTCCGCGGCGATCCGGACCTCGAAGCCGTCCGTGTCGAACGCCTGGATCGGGCGGGTCCCGGTGACGCCGGCGCGCAGGTTCGACCAGTACGTCTCGAAGTCGTTGCCGATCGGCATGACCGCACCGAGGCCGGTGACGACGGCGCGGCGGGCAGGGTCAGTTGCGGGCACGAAACACCTCAGGACAGGCGCCGGATTGTAACGAAGCTTTCGCCGACGGCCTCCCGGAGCCGGCATGGGGCGACGCTCGCGCCGATACCGTCGGCGAAGGAGACCACACGGGAGGCGACGGGATGAGCGAGCGTGAGCGCGAGGTGGGCCTGGGCCGCGTCGTCGAGGACCGAACCGAGCCGAAGGACCGGCGGAGAGACGATTCCGGCGACCGCGGGGTCGAGCGCGATTCCGCCGATTCGTTCCCCGCGAGCGACCCGCCCACCTGGATGTCGGACCCGGCCACGCCAGGGGAAGAGGCGGAAGCGACCGACGATCAGGCCTCGTAGCGCTTGAAGATGATCGCGCCGTTGTGGCCGCCCAGGCCGATGTTGTTCGAGAGTGCGTAGCGGATGGCCATCGGGGTGGGCTCGGTGACCACCCACACGTCGGCCTCGGGGTCGTACTCCCGGTAGTTCAGCGTCGGCGGAACGCACTGCTCGTGGATGGACTTCACGGTCGCGAACGCCTCGAACGCGCCGGCGGCGCCCATCATGTGGCCGGTCATCGACTTCGTGCCCGAGATCGCGAGCGCCCGGTTTGCCGCACGGGCGCGCTCGCCGAAGACCGAGATGATCGCCTCGGCCTCCCGCCGGTCCCCGAGCGGCGTGGACGTGCCGTGGGGGTTGATCAGGTCCACCTCGTCCGCGGGCACTCCCCGTCGCTCGAGCGCCCAGCGCATCGCCCGCGCGGACCCGGTGCCGCCCTCGATCGGCTGGATCATGTCCCACGCGTCGGCGCTCGAGCCGTAGCCCACGACCTCCGCATAGATGCGTGCCCCTCGGGCGCGTGCCAGCTCGAGGTCCTCGAGGATCAGCGCCGCGGCGCCCTCGCCGAGGACGAACCCGTCGCGCGTCCGGTCGAACGGCCGGCTGACGGTCTGGAGCGGCTCGCCCTCGCGGGGTGACCCCAGGCCGCGCATGTTGCCGAACCCGGCGTGCGCGACCTCGAGCAGCGGCATCTCGCTCGAGCCGGCGATCACGGTGTGGACGTCGCCGCGGCGGATGATCTCCGCCGCCTCGCCGATGCAGTTCGTGCCCGTGGAGCACGCGGTGACCACGCAGATGTTGTGGCCGACCGCACCGGTCTCGATCGCGATCATCCCGGACGGGCTATCGACGAGGCCGTTCGCGATGAACGTCGGCGCGACGCGCTGCGGGCCCTTCTCCCGGAGCGTCGTCCAGTTGTCGATCATCAGCGACTGGCCCCCGGCGCCGGAGCCGAATACGACGCCGACCTCCTCACGGTTCGCGTCGGTGATCTCGAGGCCGGCATCGGCGACGGCCTGCTTGGCGGCGGCGACGCCGTACCACAGCGACGGCTCGCTGCGCCGCACGGCCTTCGCGTCGAGCCAGTCGGTGGGCTCGAAGCCCTTGACCTCACCGGCCGCCTTGTGGTCGTAGGGCGTCGTGTCGAACTTCGTGATCTCGCCGATGCCGGACCGGCCGTTGATGAGGTTGGACCAGGCGGTGTCGACGTCGTTGCCGACGGGTGACACGACGCCGAGGCCGGTGACGACGACGCGTCGGTCGAAGTCGGGCTTGCGCAAGGGGGATCTCTCCTTCGGGTGAAAACGCTCAGGCGGACAGGTCGGTGGGGACGTCGCTCCCGGCGGTGTCCGCGAACGGGACGGCGAGGCGGTCGGCGGCGCCCGGATCGTCGAGCGGCAGCACGACGGCGTCCGGTGCGATGCGGCGGATCAGGCCGGTGAGCACGCGTCCCGGACCGACCTCGACGAAGATGTCGACGCCTTCCGCGCGCATGCGCTCGACCGTCGCGATCCAGTCGACGCCGGTCGTGAGGTGGGCGACGAGCTCCTCGCGGCAGGCATCGGCGGTGTCGAGCCGGCGGCCGTCGGCGTTCGCGAGGAGGGGGATCCGCGGGTCGCGGAACGGGATCTCCGCGAGGAGGGCGCGCATGCCTTCGGCCGCCTCGGCCATGAGCGGCGAGTGGGCGGCGACGGACACCGGCAGCTCGATCGCCCGCCGGGCGCCCAGCGCCTTCGCCAGCTCGAGCGCTGCCTCGATCGCGGGACGCTCGCCGGACAGGACGACCTGGCCGGGCGAGTTGCGGTTCGCGACGCCGATGATCCCCCGTTCGCCGGCCTGCCGGACGAGCTCCGGCAGCCGGTCGTCGTCGAGGCCGATGACGGCGGCCATCCGCCCTTCCCGGCCCGCGCCGGATGCCTGCATCAGGCGCCCGCGCTCGCGGACCAGGCGGACGCCGTCGGCGACGTCGATCACCCCGGAGGCCACGAGCGCGCTGTACTGGCCCATCGAGTGGCCGGCGGCGAAGGATGGATCCGGGATCTCGATCGCGAGCTCCGCCCACCGCTCGCGAACCGCCTCGAGGTAGGCGATCGATGCGGCGAGGAGCGCCGGCTGCGCGTTCTCGGTGCGGTTGAGCGCCTCCTCCGGGCCCTCCCAGGCGAGCGTGGAGAGGGGCTCGCCGAGGGCCCGATCGGCAGCGGCGAACACGGCAGCGGCAGCGGCAGAGCGCGCGGCGAGGGGGCGTCCCATGCCCACGGCCTGGCTGCCCTGGCCGGGGAAGACGAGTGCAAGACGGGTCATCTGTCCGACAGCCTAGGGCCCGCGCGCCCGCCGACGCTGGAATCGCGTGCAACGATGCACGGATCGACCTACGCTGCGCCGCATGGCCGCCACCCCGCCCGTCTCGCGCCGCCGTCGCGCCGCCCCGCGACGGGTCATCGCGCGCGTCTTCGAGGCCGACCTCTCGGCGCCCGTGGTCGCCGCCGGGACGCGGACGCAGAACGTCCGCCAGCTCTCGGAGCGGGTCGCGATGGGCCGGGCGCTGTGGCGGGAGCTCGTCGTCGGGTTCGCCTCCCAGCTCGGTGAGCTGCGTCTGGGCTTCACGCAGCTCGCCGCGCTGTACGTGCTGGCGGACGGGCGCACGACGACGATCGCCGACCTTGCCGAGGCGATCGGACGCTCACCCTCGGCGACCTCCCGGCTCGTGGATGGGCTCGTCCGTCGCCGCCTCGTGGAGCGGCGTGCCGAGGACGACGACCGTCGCCTGCGTTCCGTCTGGCTCACGCCGCGCGGCCACGCACTGCTCCGCGTCGTCGATCGTGCGCGCGCCGACCAGTTCCTCGCCGCAGTGCGGCCGATGCCGCCGGGTGAGCGTGCGCTGATCGCGATGGGGGTCGCGGCGCTGGCGACGCACGCGATCTCGCGACGGGGACGGCTCGTTCGCAGCCGAACCTGAGCGCCGCGGAGTCGGATCGCCGACCGTTGCGGGCGGGTGACCGGTTCGGCACCATTGCCCGACCCCGATCATGTACGAGGCAAAACCGATGGATCTCTCGAGAGCTGCCGAGCTTCAGTACCACATGAGCCACCGGCACAAGGACGGCGCCTGGGGCGAGATGGTGGAGGTGCCACGCCACCACGGCGCGGCCGAGCATGACCCGGAGCGACGCTGGGGCATCGGCCGGCTGTTCAAGTGCACGTCGTGCGAGGAGTGGGCGGTGATCACGAAGTCCGACGCCGACGGCCGGCCGATCGAGTAGGGCCGCGACCGCACCGATCGGCGCGGTCGGTCGGGTGGCCGCGGCGCGGCTGCTCAGCCGCAGAACTCGGCGACGACGTCGAACAGGACCGGCAGTCCCCAGCGGATCGCGTCAACACTGACCCGCTCGTCCACGCCGTGGAAGCGCTCGAGGAACCGTTCCCCGGGCTCGTTCCGCAACGGGGAGAACCCGTAGGCGGGGGTGCCCAGGCTCGCGAGGTGCTTCGCGTCGGTGGCGAAGGGCGCCATGACCGGGATCGGCACCCCGTCGGGGTCGTGCGCGCGGATCGTGCGCGCGAGCAACCCGAACAGCGGCGTGTCCGGGGACGTCTCGACCGGTAGCCCGGCCACGACCAGCTCGACCTCGCAGTGCGTGGCCAGGTCGCCCAGCCGGGCAAGGACCTCCTCGCGGATGTCCGCCTCGCTCGTCCCGGGCAGGATCCGGCAGTCGATCTCGACCGTGGCCTCGCCCGGGATCACGTTGTACTTCACCCCGGTGCGGATGATGTCCGGGCTGATCGTGTCCCGGAGCAGCGCCCGGGTTGCCCGGGCGACCACCGGGTCGCACAGCGACCGGAGCGCGGCCTCGGCCCGGCGGGGATCGTCGCCCGCGATCGCGGCGACAAGCGCGCGCCGGTCGGGCGGGAGCGTGTCGGCGAGCTCCGCGAACAGGCGCTCCATCGGGCCCGTCAGCCGGGCCTCGCCCGGTGTCGCGAGACGGGTCACGACGTGCGCGGCACGGACCGCCGCGTTGTCATCCCGTGGCATCGAGCCGTGCCCCCAGGCCCCGTGCACGGTGATGCGGTAGACGACGAATCCCTTCTCCGCGACCTGGATCGGGTAGAGGCGGCGGCCGGCGAGCTCCATCGACACGCCGCCGCACTCGTTCAGCGCCCCGGCCGCGCGCAACGTCTCCGGGCGGTGGGCGGCAAGCCATCCCGCGCCCGCATGTCCGCCCGCCTCCTCGTCCGCGGTGGCCGCGAACAGCACGTCCCGGCGGAGACCCGGGATGGGGTCGGCGGCGGGATCGCGGCCGGCATCGCGGGCCCGGCGCGCGAGTCGCCGGAGCACCTCCACCTCCATCGCGGCCATCGCCTTCATGTCCACCGCGCCGCGTCCCCACACGTAGCCATCCGCGACGTCGCCGGCGAACGGCTCGTGCGTCCAGCCATCGGGGGGCGCGGGGACGACGTCCAGGTGGGAGAGGAGGAGCAGCGGGGGGCCGCCGGTGCCGTCGCCCCGAACGCGGGCGGTCACCGAGCCTCGGCCGGGCACCGGCTCGTGGAGCTCGCTCGGGATGCCGGCATCGGCAAGCGCATCGGCGACCAGGCGCGCGGCCATCAGCTCGCCATCGGGGAGGTCCGGCGACGGCGGGTTGACGGACGGGATCCGGATCAGCGCGCGCAGCAGCTCGATCGTGGCGGCGGCCGATCGGTCGCCGTCCGACAGCGTCGACGGGCTGGCCGTCACCGGGAGGTCGGTCACGCGCGCAGCGCGGCGATGAGGGAGCCCGCGATGCCGAGGATGAACCCGAGCAGGACCACGACCACGACCATCGCGATCAGGAGTCGCAGGTGCCGCCGCTCACGTCGCAGCGTCTCCGCGAGGTCCGGGTCCTCGCCGCCGGCGATGTACGGTGCCTCGAGCCCGCGCCGCCGGGCGGCGGCGTTGCGGGGCTCGTCGTACTTGTGCGGGTCGGGCGGCAGGGGCGGGCGCGCGGTCACGCCGGTCATGGTGCCCGAAACGGACGAATGCCGACGGCTCCGGCTGCCGCAATGCGACGTCCTGCACCACGGTCCGGGTGACCGCCAGGTGGTCATTCCATCGTCTTCGAAGGCGGAGCCGCGTGGGTGAGCGCCTCGCCGGGGCCGGGAGTGAGCCGGATGGAGCGGCCGACACCTTCGACACGCAGGGGACGGAGGGCGTCGTCGCAGGCGACGGACGCCCGGCGGGTCGTCGAGTCCTCGTTGCCCGGCAGATGCTCACCTGGCGGTCAGCGAACGCGGACCGCCGCCACGTCACCCGAGCAGCGGCTCCGCGACCTCACGGGCTGCCAAGGCCAGGAGGTCCGGTCCGCCGGCGGCGGGGATGCCCACGATGATGTCGGTCGCGCCGCCGCGCACCATGGCCCGCGCCGCCTCGAGCCCTGCGCGCATCGAGCCGGGTGCGTCGGAGACGTGGACGACGCCCAGGAAGCGGAACCCGGTCGGGTCCCGGCCGGCGGCATCGATCGCGCGCAGGACCTCGTCCCGGCGGGCGAGGAAGTACGCCACGTCCCCCGCGTTGACGCCGGGCAGGACCCACCCCGCACCGAGGCGCGCGGCGAGCTCGATCCCGCGTCGTTTCTGGCCGCCGAGGATGAGCGGCGGGCCGCCGGGCCGGATCGGCGGCGGCAGGTTCGTCGCGCCGGCGAGCGGATAGAACGGGTCCGGGCGGTGGACGCCCGTGGGGGTCGTCGCCTCGGGCGAGAACAGGGCCCGGATCGTCTCCGCGGCCGAGATGAGGCGATCGATCCGCTCGCCGATCGGCGGCAGGGGAATCCCGAACGGCGCGTGCTCAGCCTCGAACCACCCCGCGCCGAGCCCGAGCAGGAAGCGCCCGTCGGTCGCGTGATCCAGCGCAATGGCCGCCTTCGCGACGAGCACCGGGTGCCGGAACGTATTGGACAGGACCGCGTGCCCGACCTCCTTGCCGGGCACCCGGTGGACGAGCGTCGCGAGGACCGTGAGGCCCTCGAACGACGGCCCCGGCGCATCGGGATCCGTGTCGGTGAGGTGATCGTTGAGCCAGCCGCTCGAGAACACCTCGAGCTCGCCCGCAAGCGCCCAGGTCTCGTCGAGCGTCCGCCAGTCGACCCGCTGGGGCGACGTCTTGAAGCCGAGGCGGACGCTCACCCAGCCGGGCTGCCCGCGAGCGGCTCCACGGCGACGGCGCGGCGGGCAGCGAGGTTCGCGCGCATCCGGCCGCCGTTCGTGATCGCACCCTCCGATGCGGACGAGACGAGCGCCGCGTACTTCGCGAGCACGCCCGAGGTGTAGCGCGGCGGCGGCGGCGTCCACCGCTCGGCGCGTTCGGCGAGCACAGCCGGGTCGACGACGAGGTCGAGCACCTTCCGTTCCACGTCGACGACGATCTCGTCGCCTTCCTCGACCAGCGCGATCGGGCCGCCCAGCGCGGCCTCGGGTGCGACGTGGCCGATCATCAGGCCGTGCGTGCCGCCGGAGAAGCGGCCGTCGGTGAGCAGGGCCACGCTCTCGCCGAGGCCGGCACCGACGAGCGCGCCCGTCACGCTGAGCATCTCCTGCATGCCGGGCCCGCCCACCGGGCCCTCGTAGCGAATGACGATCACGTCGCCCGCCGCGATCCGGCCGTCGCGCACCGCCTCGAAGCACGCGTGCTCGGACTCGAACACCCGGGCCGGCCCGCGATGGAAGCGGCGCTCGTGGCCGGCGAGCTTGATCACGCATCCCTCGGGCGCGAGGGATCCGTGGAGGATCGTCAGTCCACCCACGGGCTTGATCGGCGTCTCGATCGGGTGGACGACCTGCTGACCCGGCGTCTCGACGACGTCTGCCGCGATGCGCGCGATCGTCCGCCCGTCCACGGTCCGCTCATCGCCGTGGAGCAGCCCGGCCTTCAGCAGCTCCCGCATCACGAGCGCGACCCCGCCCGCGGCATGCATGTCGGCCGCCGCGTACCGTCCCCCCGGCCGCATGTCGGCGATCAGGGGCGTGCGGTCCGCCACGGCGCCGAACTCGTCGATGTCGAGCGCGATGCCGAGCTCCGCGGCGATCGCGAGCAGGTGGAGCACGCCGTTCGTGGAGCCGCCGGTCGCGGCGATGGACGCGATCGCGTTCTCGAGCGAGCGGCGGGTCACCAGGTGGCGCGGTCGGATGTCGTGGCGGACGAGGGTCATCGCCAGCTCGCCCACCCGGCGCGCCGCCTCGTCCTTCGCCGGATCCTCGGCGGGGATGCCGTTGAGGCCGGCCGGGGAGAGGCCCAGGAACTCGAGGGCCGTCGACATCGTGTTGGCGGTGAACTGGCCGCCGCACGCGCCGGCGCCCGGGCACGCGCCGTTCTCCGCCTCGTACAGCTCCTCGAGCGTGATCCGGCCCGCCCGGTACGCGCCGATCGCCTCGAACACGGTGACGACGTCGGCGGGCTTGCCCTTGTACGTGCCCGGGTAGATCGTGCCGTTGTAGAGGATGACCCCCGGCAGGTCGAGGCGGGCGAGCGCCATGGCCGCGGCCGGGATCGTCTTGTCGCAGCCCACGAGGCACACGACGCCGTCGAACAGGTGCCCGCGCGCGACCAGCTCGATCGAGTCCGCGATCACCTCACGCGACACGAGCGATGCCTTCATGCCCTCGGTGCCCATCGACACGCCGTCGGACACGGCGATCGTGTTGAACTCCATCGGCGTGCCGCCGGCGGCGCGGATGCCCTCCTTCACGAACTCCGCCAGGCGTCGCTGGTTGAAGTTGCAGGGCATCGTCTCGATCCATGTCGTCGCCACGCCCACGATCGGCTTCGCGAGGTCGTCGTCCGTGAACCCGATCGCCTTGAGCATCGCGCGCGCCGCAGCCCGGTCCGGCCCGTCGGTGAGCGCGTGGCTGTGACGCTTGCCCGGGTCGGTGGGGCGGCCGTAGGGCAGGGGCTGGTCGGACATCGTGGACCTCGGGGCGGCGGAGCCGCGTGTGCAATCGCGCGTGACGGGTCGTGCGGGCCTCGAAGTGTATTGACCGGACGCTATGCTGCGGGCCTGGGTGGACGGTCCCTCGTGTGGGGCGGTGCCTGGGTGGAGTCGAGGAGGGAGCCGGATGGATCGCAAGCTCGAGCTGCTCCGGCATGTGCCGCTGTTCGGCCGGCTGAACCACAAGGGTCTCGAGACGATCGCCCAGCTCGCGGACGAGGTCGATGTCGCTGCGGGCACGGAGCTGTGCCGCGAGGGTCGCTCGGGCGATGCCTTCTACGTCATCATCGACGGCAGCGTGCGGATCGACCGCGGCGGTGTCCGGGTGAACACCCTCGGCCCCGGTGACTTCCTGGGTGAGATCGCGCTGGTCGACGGCGGGCCGCGGACGGCGACGGCCACCACGGAATCAGCCAGCCGGCTCCTCGTCGTGGGGCACCGCGAGTTCCACACGCTGCTCGAGGACTTCCCCGACGTCCGACTGGCCGTTCTCGAGGCCCTCGCCGAGCGCGTGCGTCGGCTGGAGCCCGCCGTCCCGCACTGAGGCCGCGTCCGCCCGAGCCCTGGGCCCCCGGGCCGGCGCCTCATTCGCCGGCCGGGACCTCGCCACCCGTGCGGTCGCGGGCGAGCCGCTCGTCGACCGTGCCGTGAGCCGACCTCGCGGCGCCCTCGTGACCGGTGACGGCACCGAGGAACGCCTCGCGGCCGATCTCGAGGGTCTCCAGCGGCTCGCGTGCACGCACGGTGGCGGTCCGAACCGAGGTCCGCAGGAGCGCGATCTCCCCGAACCCGTCGCCCCCTGACAGCTCCCGGACCACCCGTCCCTGGCGCTCGACGCTCGCCGTGCCGTGCACGATCACGTGGAACGTGTCGCCGGGGTCGCCTTCGCGGACCACGACGTCGCCGGGGTCGTACGTGCGGCGCCTGGTGTCCGATGCGAGCCGCTCGAGTCCCGCGAGCGGGAGGAGCCGGAGCATCGGGACGGCGCGCAGGACGGCGACGTCCGCGGCGGGGATCGTGGCTTCGTCGTCGATCCGGCGGATCAGCGGCCACGTGGCGAGGGCGGTGAGCGGCAGGATCGCGCCCGCAACCACGAGCGCGCCGGTGATCCCGACGGCGTCGACGAGCGGCGGCGCGAGCACGGAGCCCGCCGCGAGCCCGATGGCGACCACGACCTCGAGCGTCCCGAACACGGCGCCGCGCTGGCCCCCGCGGAGCGTGCGCTGGAACAGGGTGAACGCCGCGATGTCGAGTGCGGCGTTCGCCATCCCGACGACGACCAGCGCGCCCACGGCAATCGCCGTCTCGGGCACCAGTCCGATCGCCGCGAGCGGCAGGCTCCACATCGTGAGCGCGACGGCGTACGCCGGGGCGAGGCGCTGTCGTGCCGCGAGCCCGAGGCTCAGGGTGGCCCCGATCAGCCCGCCGGCGCCCATCGCCGCGGTCAGCCCGCCGACCGCGCCGTCGCCCAGGCCGAGCAGGTCGACGGCGACCACGACCATCAGGACGATGAGCAGGCCGCGCACGAAGATCTGGGCGCCCAGCCCGGCCATGACCGCCGCGACGCTCGGGCGTGCCGCGAGGACGCGCAGCCCGGCCAGGATCGGGACGCCATGGGGACGGGCTGTCGGTCGCGCGGCAGCGGACACGGGGACCATGCCTGCGAGCATTGCGATCGCGAACGCCACCGCGATCGCGACGAGGGTGGGTCCGGGGCCCACGGTCGCCAGCCCGATGCCCGCGAGCAACGGTCCCGCGAACGTGCCTGCACCCTCGCCAGTGCTGGCGGCCACGTTCGCGGCCACGAGCTCCGACGGGCTGGTCGCGAGCGCCGGGCGCAGGGCGTTCACGGCGGGACGAGCGAGGACGCCCGCGGCGGCGCTCGCGGCGACCGCGCCCACGATCGCGAGCTGCGGCAGGCCGGCCACGGCCAGGGCAGCAAGCCCCGCCGCGCCCAGTGCCCTCACCCCGTTTGCGATTCCCAGCATGACGGCCGGTCCGGCACCCCGCTCCACGTCCACGAGCAGGGCGACGGCAAGCGCCGGAATCGTCCGGGCGAGACCGACCAGGGTCACGCCGACCACCCCCGCGGCCTGGTAGGCAGCGACGAGCGCGACCACGAGGAACGCCTGCTCCGCGGCCGTGCCCAGCGTCCACGACAGCTCGACGCGGCGGAGCGATCGGTTGCCGGCGACCTCGCGGAGCGCCGCGACCGCAGCCGACTTGCGTGGATCGATCACGGGATGCACCGCCCCGGGTCGACGGCGGCGGTGCGGCCCAATGCCGGCCCGACGCGCGTGGCCACCGCGCCCGGGGCCAGCGCGTAGCCAACGTCCTCGTTCGTGCGCGATTCCGCGAACACGACGCCACCCACCGTGCCGTCCGCCAGCACGAGCGGGCCGCCCGAATCACCCTGCTCGACGTCCGCGCGAAGCTCGAGCACCTCGCGCCGCACGCGCGACCGGCCGTGGATGTCGCGCCCGATCGCGACGTAGCGGTCGGTGACCGCGGCGGGAATGGCCGTCAGGCTTCCGCCGCCCGGGTAGCCGAGGATCGCGCCACCGTCGCCGCGGCCCGGCGACGCGGTCGCGAAGCGGAGGGCCGGCAGGTCTGCGCCGGGCGCGTGGAGCACGGCGATGTCGAGGTCCGGGTCGAACAGGACGATGCGCGCGTCGAGGACGGCGCCCCCGTCCACGCGGACCGTGGTCGCGCCGGCCAAGACATGGGCGTTCGTCACGAGGTAGTCGTCGGCGACCGCGAACGCCGTGCCGGTGAGGTGCCGACCGCACGCCCGCGCGTTCACGCGTGCCAGGCTGCCCATGGCCGGCCTGGCGATCGCCGCGGCGCGCGGGTCGCTCGGCGCGTCCACGGGCGGCGCGGGGATCGGCTCCAGGCCGACGAACACGTCAGTCAGGCCGGCTCCGTCGAGCACCGCGCCCACGTCGCCGGCCAGCTCGGTGGGTGGCGGCAGCACCGCCGCGAGCGAGCGGATCACCTGCGATCCGCTCGCCTGTTCCGAGAGTCGGGGGAACGGCGCCACGGCAAGCAGCCCGCCGGCGAGCCAGACGACGAGCAGCGCCTGCAGCCCGCCGAGCATCGAGCCGGCGAGCCGGTCAGCTGCCGACAGCACCCCGGCCCCCAGCGATCGCCCGACGCCCGCGCCGATGCCGGACCCCACCCCCTGCGCGGTCACGACCGCGGCGAGGAGCACGAGCAGGGCGATCAGCGCCCGGGTCGTGGGATCGATGCCCGCCAGCAGCTCGATGACGCCCGGGAGGACGAGGACCGCCGCACCGACACCCACGACGGCGCCCGCGATCCCGCCCAGCTGCGGTAGCGCGCCCGACCGGAACCCGGCCACGGCGGCGATGAGGACGAGCGCGACGGCGAGCAGGTCGACGGGGTTCACGCGCCGCGAGTATCGGCTCTTTGCGAGCGGCCGGGCAGTGCGACCCGAGGCGAGGCGGCCTGTCGACGGATGTCAGTGGTCACGGCCGCCACGGGCCGCGTACCGTCCCGGCCTGACCGCAGGCTGACCGCACACTCAGTCCAGCGCCGAACGAGGGAACCTCCGATGCGCCGCCTCGACCCGAACGACGTCCTTGCCCGCTACCACGCCCGGCACCAGGTCCCGCATCTCACCTGTCCCGTGTGCATGCGCCGCCCCCTCGCCGCCATCCCTCGTCGCCGTGCCGGGCGCTGAGGAGGATCAGCCGCCGGCCGGCGTGGCCGCGCGCGTGTCGATCCGCGGTGGATGCGCGGCCTCCCAGGCCTCGATCCGGGGCAGCTTGCCGAGCAGGTAGCCCAGCTCGTCCGTGCCGGCCAGCAGCATCATCTTCGCGAACGGGTCGACGTCGAACCCGATCGTCGTGCCGTCCGGCAGCAGCACTCCCTGCTCGGCGAGGTCCACGCGCAGCTCGGCGTCCGGGTCATGCTCGACGAGCTCGAACAGCCGGCGGTGCGTCGTTGCGTCGACGACGATCGGGAGCACGCCGTTCTTCAGCGCGTTGTTGCGAAAGATGTCCGCGTAGCTCGTCGACACGATCGCCCGGATGCCCCACGCCGCGAGCGCCCATGGCGCGTGCTCGCGCGACGAGCCGGTGCCGAAGTTGTCGCCCACGAGCAGGATCTGGCGGCCCTGCATCTCCGGGCGGTCCAGCACGAACGGCGGGACCTTGAGCGAGCCGTCCTCCTCGAACCGCCAGTCACGGAACAGCGCCTCCGCCAGCCCCTCCTTGTCGGTCACCTTGAGGTAGCGTGCGGGCACGATCTGATCCGTGTCGACGTTCTCCGCCGGCAGCGGAATGATCCGGCTCGAGAACGCGCGGTAGGGCTCGACCACGCTCAGCGTCCCCCCACCGCGGCGAGGTTCTCGATCCCGGGCAGCGTTCGCGGGTCCGTCACGACACCGTTGATCGCGGTCGCGGCGGCCGTGAGCGGGGAGGCCAGGAAGGTCCGACCGCCCTTGCCCTGGCGGCCCTCGAAGTTGCGATTGCTGGTGCTGATCGCGTACTGGCCGGGCTGCAGCTGGTCGCCGTTCATCGCGATGCACATCGAGCAGCCCGATTCGCGCCAGTCGGCCCCGGCCGCCTTGAACACGTCGGCGATGCCCTCGCGCTCGGCCTCGCGCTTCACCTCGTCGCTGCCCGGGGTGACCATGAGCCGGACGCCGTCGGCGACCCGCCGGCCGCGCAGCGCCTCGGCCGCCAGCCGCAGGTCGCTGATCCGGCCGTTCGTGCACGAGCCGATGAAGACGACGTCGACCTTCTGACCCAGGATCGGCTGGCCGGGCCGGAGGTCCATGTACTCGAGGGCGCGCTCCAGGGCGCGTCGGGCGGCCGGATCGGACAGCTCGTCCGGGGCCGGCACGCGCGAGGTGATCGGGATGCCCATGCCGGGGTTCGTGCCGTACGTCACCATCGGCTCGAGGGCGCTGGCGTCGATCGTGATCGAGCGGTCGAACGTCGCCCCGTCATCGGTGGGCAGCTGCCGCCAGCGGGCGACGGCGGCGTCCCAGGCGGCGCCCGACGGCGCGTGGGGTCGGCCGTGGATGTACTCGAACGTCGTGTCGTCCGGGGAGATGAGACCCGCCCGGGCACCGCCCTCGATGCTCATGTTGCAGATCGTCATCCGCTGCTCCATGGTGAGCGCGCGGATGGCCTCGCCGCGGTATTCGAAGACGTGCCCGGTCCCGCCGCCCACACCGATGCGGGCGATGAGCGCGAGGATGATGTCCTTGCTCGAGACGCCCGGCGCCAGCCGCCCGTCCACGCGCACCTCGTACGTCCGCGGCTTGCGCTGGAGCAGCGTCTGGGTGGCGAGGACCATCTCGACCTCGCTCGTCCCGATCCCGAACGCGAGCGCGCCGAACGCCCCGTGTGTGCTCGTGTGGGAGTCGCCGCACACGATCGTCATGCCCGGCTGCGTCAGCCCGAGCTGCGGCCCGATCACGTGGACGATTCCCTGTGACGGTGAGCCGATGCCGTGGAGCGGGATGCCGAAGTCGGCGCAGTTGCGCTCGAGCTGGCTGATCTGTGCGGCCGCCTGGGCGTCGAGCATCGGCAGCGAGCGAGGCGTGGTCGGGATCGAATGGTCGGCCGTGGCGACCGTCTGGCCGGGTCGGCGCACGGTCAGACCGCGGCGACGCAGGCCCGTGAATGCCTGGGGGCTGGTGACCTCGTGGATGAGGTGAAGGTCGATCGCGAGCACGGCCGGAGCTCCCTCGTCCTCGGCCACGACGTGGTCGGCCCAGATCTTCTCGACGATCGTTCGCGGTTCGTGTGCGGTCATGCCTGCGCTTCGTGACGGTCCGGGGGAGTCGGGAGGCTAGCACAGTGCCCGCGCCGGGCCCGAGACGGCGCCATGACGCGCTGGACGGATGATCCGCGTTCGGGGCACTGCATGACACGGAGACGGGGTCGGGCGCTTCCCCCAGCGCCCGGCCCCGTCCATGCTTCCGTCCCCCCACTGGCCCGCCACTGCCCCCAGCGCAGGCCCGTGATCATAGGACGCCGATCTGCCACGTCTGTTACACCCAACTTTAGCGCCCGTTCGCGGGACCGGGCCCCACGTCCCGGGTGTAACGTTCCGTGGGGGCTGGGCGTCTTCGCGTCGTCCACCCATCGGCAAGGGGGAACGGATGCCGGCGAGGGATCCCACGCCGACGGGCACGGGCCCGGTGGCTTCGAACGGATCTGGGTCTGAGCGCGTTCCCGTGCGCCCGGTGGTGGCGGTGATCGAGGGTGGTCGCGCCCCGTCCGAGCCGCGCGAGCGGCACCCCGTCCCGGACGACGCCGGTCGCGCGAATTCGATCGTCGAGATCTACCAGGCGGAGCACCTCGGGCTGTTCCGGTTCATCCGCGCTGCGACGGCCGATGACGGGCTCGCCGAGGACGTCCTCCAGGAGACGTTCCTGCGGCTCGTCCGGGAGGTGGGCGCCTCGCGGGTGCCTGCGAACGTCCACGCATGGCTGTTCCGGGTCGCCTCGAACATCGTCGTGAGCAGCGCACGGCGCGCCAGGACCGCGGAGCGCCACCTGGGCGACCTCGCGCGTGGCGACCTCGTCGCCTCACCCGAGCAGTACGTGCTGGAGGCGGAGCGGGACGACGCCGTGCGGCACGCGCTCCAGGCGCTGCCCCTCGACAGCCGTCTGGCGATCCTCCTCGCCGCCCAGGGGTTCACAGGCCACGAGATCGCGATCACCCTGGGCCGCACGGACGGCGCGGTGCGGACGCTCCTGTGTCGGGCGCGGCTTCGCGTCCGCCAGCGGCTGGAGCCCTTTGCCCGGAGCGAGGAGGCGGCCGGATGACGGAGCGCATCGGGCGACGGCCGATCGCGCACGACCTCGCCCTCGAACTCTCGGCCGCGGCCATGGACTTCCCGCTGCCTCCGGACCAGCGGGCGAGGCTCGACGCCCATCTCGAGGTGTGCGCCGGCTGCCGGCGGACGGCCGGGGCGCTCGATGCGGACGCGCGGGCCCTGGCTCGCGTCGTCTCGACCGGCGCGCCGTCGGCCCGACCGCTCCTCGCGCTCATCGACGCCGCGTCCGTGCGCCCGCGCCGCCGGACGGGGCGCGCCCTGACCCTCGTCGCCGCCGCGGTGCTGCTCCTCGCGATGGTGACCGGCGCGATGCTCGGCGGAGCTCTGAACACGATCCGCCGGCCGTTCGGTCTGGAGCCCTTCGGCGTCATGTGGACACAGATGGCGGGCCCTGCGACGCTCGACGCGCTCCTGCCGGGATCCTCCCTCGCGACGGTCGCCGCGCTGCCGCTCCCGGGCGCGCCGCTGATCGCCGGCGGCAGCCGCGCCGCCGACGCGGCGTTGTGGATGTCCCGTGACGAGCGGACGTGGCAGCTGGTTGACGACCCGGACCTGGGCAGAGGCCGCATCGAGGCGATTGCCGCCTCGGGTGGCCGGATCGTTGCCGTCGGCGCCAGCGTGGATCCGGACGGCCTGCCGGCGGGCCGGATCTGGGAGTCGGCGGACGGTCGCTCGTGGGACATGGTGGCGGTGCCGGCCATGCGGAGCATCGCGGCCGTCGCCGTGACGCCGTCCCTCGTCGTCGTCGCCGGCGTTCCGCGTTCGTTCCGCGACGCGCCGCTGTGGCTGTCCATCGACGGTGGTGCCTGGCAGGCCTGGGATCCCGGGACGATGTCGCGGGCGACCGTGACCGGGCTCGCCGTCGGCGGTCCGGGGTTCGTCGCGGTCGGCTACGACGACCGCGGCGGGCGAGCGTGGACGTCGTCTGATGGCCGCACGTGGACTTCTGCCGAACCCGCAGGCTTCGAGCGGGGTCGTCTCGTCGCCGTCGCCGCGACCCCGGCCGGCCTGGTCGCCGTGGGCTGGACCACGGACGATGCCGAGCGGACGACGCCCACCGCGTGGATCTCGAGCGATGGCAGCAGCTGGACGCGGACCCATCTCGATGCGTCGGTTCGGGACGGACGCCTGGCTGCGGTCGCGCCATCCCCGTACGGGATCGTCGCGGTGGGCGGCGCGACGGACGGATCGGCGGCGTGGGTGTCCGATGACGGCCGCACCTGGCAGCGGCTCGACACCGCACCGGCGTCGGACGTCCCGACGCTCGCCGCGGTGGGCATCCACGGCGAGCATGTCATCGTGGCTGGCACCGGGCATGACGGTCCGGCGATCTGGAGCGGGCGGAGACCCTGACCGCTGGTGCGGGCGCGCACCAAACCGGCTGGAGCGGTATCGTCCTCCGCGACCGGGGGTGGAGGGATCGATGCCGTCGAGTGCGCGCGTGCGCACCTGGCGTCTTGGGGTCACGACCTTGGCGATCGGCGCGGCCGTCATCGCCTGCGCGCCGGACCCGGAGTTGTCGCGCGCGGATCCCGTCACGGTCGCGCATCTCGAGTGGCAACCGGCCCGCGCCGCCGTCGTCGCGGAGCTGATCCCGGCGTTCGAGGCCGACGCAGCCGGGCGCGGCAACCCGATCCGGATCCGCCTCGAGGAGCTCGACCTCGCGGACGCCGCGTTCCGCGACGTGCTGGAGCGGCGCTACGTCGCCGGGCGGGGCCCGGACGTGACCTCGTTTCCCACCGCCTGGGCGCCCGATCTCGCCGCGGCGAACCACCTCCTCGACCTCCGGGCGCGCGTCGATGGGTGGCCGGACTGGGGCACGCACGTCTACCCGGTCCTTCGGGACCGCGCCAGGCAGGTCGACGGATCGGTGGTCGGGATCCCGCGGGGCGCGACGGTCATCCAGCTGTTCTATCGGCGCGACGTGCTCGAGGCGTTCGGGGTGGCCACCGAGCAGCCACGGACGTGGACCGAGCTCCTGGACCGGATGCGAACGCTGCGCGACGCGATGGGCGTGCCGCCGCTGCTCATCCCCGCCGGGACGAACTGGGAGGGCGGGACGTTCGACGAAGGGTTCATCAACCTGCTGCTCGGAACCGGGAGCGCGCTCTACGACGATGCGGCCGGCCGCTGGGTGGTCCGCAGTCCCGGCCTGACGTCGGTGTTCCGGTTCTACGAGACGCTCGTGCACGAGCGCCTCATTCCCGTCGCACCGCTCCTCGAACCCGAACCGTGGGAGCCGACGAAGTACCAGACCTTCGTCGATGGCGACCTCGCCGTGGTCACCCAGGGGACGTGGGGCTGGACGTTCGATTGGGGGCCGAACGGGAGGCGGCCGATCCCGCAGCTGGAGGAGCGCGTCGGGACCTGGGCGTTCCCGGTCGAGCGCACGGGCGAGCCGTTCGTCTGGGCGGCCGAGCCCTGGGTCTGGTCGATCGCCCGGACGTCCGGTCAGCCCGATGCCGCATGGGATTGGATCCAGTGGCTCACCACCGGTGAGGCCCTGGCGCGCGACCTCGTCGCGGTGGGCAACGTCGCGCCGCGGGACGACATCCGGGAGGTCTCCCCGTACGCGGACCAGCCGGTCCTCCTTCGCGACGAGGAGCGCCTGGCCATCGGTCGGTCGTTCCGCCCACAGGTCGGGTTCGACGCCGTACGCGCCGCGGTGGCCACAGCGACGCAGGGGATCCTGCTCGGCGAGCTCAGCAGTGACGAGGCCGCCGAGCAGTTCGCCCGGGACGTCACCCGGGCGCTCGGCCGCGCGGCCGTCACCGACGCCGCGGAGTCCTGACCACGGAGCCGGGTCGCGGTCTCCGGGTTCATCGGATCGGATCCCGGGTTGCGCGTGGCGGCTCGGGACGACTAGACTGCGCGGACCTCGCGGAACCGCCGCGAGCAAACCGGAGATGTGGTGTCTCGTTTCGCTGGGTCCGGACGCCGCCCTGTCGCCGTCGCCTTGACGCGTGACGGGCGCCGGGTGCACCTGCCCGTCGACCAGCACCTCGCTCCCGTATCCCTCGACGTCCTTCGCTCGCTTCTTGCCGGCCTCGAGAGCCTTCTTGGCCTCCTCATTACCGGCTCCCGGCGGGAGAACGGAGGGACACGGAGGGACGAGCGCCGCTAGGCGCAGGACCACCGAAGACCGAAGGGACCCCCGCCGGGAGGCGGGGGTTTCGTGTTGTCAGCGGCAGGTTCCTGCAGGAGGGGCCGCGCTGGGAGGGTGACAGACGTGACGATGACGAAGGGTGACCCGGCGGCGGCCGAGCGCGGCGCGGCACCCGCCTCCGGACGCCGGAGCCACGTGCCGGCTGACGGCACGCCGCACGCGGCCGCGGTCGAGCAGGCGCGGCGGGACATGCTGCGCGACGCCCGCCCGCGGAAGCGAACCCGGATCGGTGCGGACGCGCTCATGGAGGCGCTGATCCGCCAGGGCGTGGACGTCCTGTTCGGGTACCCGGGCGGCGTCATCCTGCCGATCTACGACGTCCTCGGTGACTACCCCGAGATCCGGCACATCCTCGTCCGCCACGAGCAGGGCGGCGGCCATGCCGCCGATGGCTACGCCCGGGCGAGCGGCCGGGTGGGGGTGTGCATGGGCACCTCGGGCCCCGCGGCGACCAACCTCGTGACCGCGATCGCGACCGCCCAGCTCGATTCGATCCCGATCGTCGCGATCACCGGGAACGTGCCCGGCGCGCTGCTCGGCAAGGACGCGTTCCAGGAGATCGACATCACCGGGATCACGCTCCCGATGACGAAGCACAACGAGCTCGTGCGTGACGCCGACCGCATCCCGGCGGCAGTCGCGGAGGCGTTCCACATCGCGCGCACCGGCCGGCCGGGCCCGGTGCACCTCGACTTCACGAAGGACGCGCTCACGTCCGAGACGACCGCGCCGCACCCGACCGAGGACGAGGTCCTCGCCGCGCTCCCGGGCTTCCGCCCGAACCTCGGTGGCCACCCCCGCCAGCTGAAGCTGGCCGCCGCGGAGATTTCGGCCGCCCGGCGGCCGCTGCTCCTGGTCGGGCACGGGGTGCTCGTGGCGGACGCGATGGACGAGCTCCGGGCGCTGGCCGAGAAGACGCAGATCCCGGTCGCCTGGACCCTCCTCGGCATTGGGGCGATCGACGAGGAGCACCCGCTCGCGTACGGCTACATGGGCATGCACGGCTGGAAGCACGTGAACCGGGCGATCCAGTCGGCCGACCTGCTGATCGCCGTGGGGATGCGGTTCGACGACCGTGTCACCGGCAACGTGCGGACGTACGCCCCGTATGCGCGGATTGTCCATGTGGACATCGATCCGGCCGAGATCGGCAAGAACGTCGCGGTCGAGGTGCCGATCCAGGGCGACGCGAAGCGCGTGCTCGAGGCGCTCCTTCCGCTCGTCGACGAGGTTTCCCCCGAGGCGCGCGCCGCGTACCACGCCGAGCTGGCCGAGTGGCGGCGCGATTCCGAGAGCTCGTCGTGGCACGGCTCCGGGGCCTGGCGGGACGGCCTGCTGTCCGCCGACTACGTCGTGCAGCGGATCGGCGAGCTGACCGATCACGTGGCCACGTACGTCGCGGACGTCGGGCAAAACCAGATGTGGCTGGCCCGGTACACGAAGTTCCGCCGGCCGCATTCGCACGTGAGCTCGGGCGGCCTGGGCACGATGGGCTTCAGCGTCCCGGCCGCGATGGGGGCCGCCCTCGGGCGGCCCGACGCCGAGACGTGGGCGATCACGGGCGACGGCGGGTTCCAGATGACCAGCCAGGAGCTGATGACGCTCGTCCAGGACCGGATCCCGGTGAAGATCGCGCTGTTCGACAACAAGAAGCTCGGGATGATCCGGCAGTGGCAGGAGATCATCTACGCGGGCAACTACCACTCGGCGCACCTCCTCGGCCCGGACTACCTGAAGCTCGCCGAGGCGTACGGGATCCCCGGCCGCAAGGCCTCGCGGCCGGACGAGGTCGACGAGACGATCCGCTGGGCCCAGGGCATCGACGGCCCGGCGCTCATCTGGTTCGAGATCGCCGAGGAGCAGAACGTGTTCCCGATGATGCCCGCCGGCAAGGGTCTGTCCGACCTCATCGAGACCTGGGGCGGGGAGCCCGAGGAATGAGCGACTCCGCGTCCAACGGTCGCGTCCCGGCCGGCACGCCGGTCGGCGCCGCCTCCCCGCCGGCCCACACGGCGCCGCCGCCGCGACCGCTGCCCGGCCGCGGCGAGACGAAGCGCCACATCCTCGTCGTGCTCGTGCTCGACAAGCCGGGCGTCCTCAACCGGGTCGCCTCGCTCATGCGCGCCCGGAACTTCAACATCGACTCGCTCGCGGTCTCCCGCACCGATCGCGAGGGCCTGTCGCGGATGACGATCACCCTCCACGGGGACGACGTCGCCGTCGAGCAGGCGACGAAGCAGCTCTACCGGCTGATCGACGTCCTCAAGGTGCAGGACGTGACCAGCGACCAGGTGGTCGAGCACGAGCTGGCGATGATCAAGGTGCGGGCCAGCGATGCGAACCGCGGCGAGATCGTGTCGATCGCGGAGTCGCATCGCGGCCGCGTGGTCGACATCACCGAAGGGTCGGTGATCGTCGAGGCCACCGGCACCGAGGCCGAGGTGGACCAGCTGGTCGCGCTCCTGCGCAGCTACGGGATCCGGGAGCTGGTGCGCACAGGCGCGGTCGTGATGTCGCGAGGGGCGGCGTCGATTGAGGAGGCAGTAAAGCGATGAATCCTCAGGCCGATGGCTCGCGGGCGCGTCGCCTCGGCCTTCGGAGGGCGCCTGGCGGGCGGCCATTGAGGTTGCCGATCCACCATCAGGAGGCAGGGGTCGAATGACCGCTCGGATGTACTACGACAATGATGCCGATCCGCACGCCCTGGACGGCCAGACGGTCGCGATCATCGGCTACGGCAGCCAGGGACACGCGCACGCGCTCAATCTGCGGGATTCAGGCGTAAGCGTCGTCGTCGGGCTTGCCCCGGGATCGAAGTCGCGGCCGCTTGCCGCCAATGCCGGCGTCCGCGTCGCGGACGTGGCCGACGCCGTCCGCGAGGCGGACGTGATCATGATCGCGGTCCCGGACACCGTCCAGAAGTCGGTGTACGACGCCGAGATCGCGCCCAACCTCCGGCCGGGCCAGCTGCTGATGTTCGCCCACGGCTTCAACATCCGGTTCGGGCGGATCGTGCCCCCCGGGACCGTGGACGTGGGCATGGTCGCGCCGAAGGGACCAGGGCACCTGCTCCGCAGCGTGTACGAGAGCGGCGGCGGGGTGCCGGCCCTGTTCGCGGTGCATCAGGATGCGAGCGGCACGGCGCGCGCCCGGGTGCTCGCGTACGCCCGCGGGCTCGGATCCACCCGCGCCGGCGTCCTCGAGACGACCTTCGCCGAGGAGACCGAGACCGACCTGTTCGGGGAGCAGGCGCTGCTGTGCGGAGGCGTCTCGGCGCTCGTGAAGGCGGCGTTCGAGACGCTCGTCGAAGCCGGATACCAGCCCGAGCTCGCCTACTTCGAGACGATGCACGAGCTCAAGCTCATCGTGGACCTCATGTACCGCGGCGGCCTGAACTTCATGCGCTTCAGCGTGAGCGACACGGCCGAGTTCGGCGACTACGTCTCAGGCCCGCGCGTGACCGAGGGCGCGAAGGCGGCGATGAAGGACGTCCTCGCGGACATCCAGAGCGGCGCGTTCGCGCAGCGCTGGATCGACGAGTACGAGAGCGGCGGCGCGCAGTTCCGGCGCCTCCGTCAGCAGGACCGCGACCACCAGATCGAGCAGGTGGGTGCCGAGCTTCGGGCCAGGATGCCGTTCCTCAAGCCGGTCGTCGTCGAGGCGGGCCAGGCCCAGGCCGTCGCGACGGAGGTGAAGCCGGCGGATGCCGTCGGGTCGGCCCCGGGCGGTGCGCGATGACGCTCGAGGCAACCAACCCCCGGTTCGGGCACGGCGTCCCGGCGGGCGCCGTGCGGATCTTCGACACCACCCTGCGCGACGGCGAGCAGGCACCCGGCGCCGGGCTCACCGCGGCCGAGAAGCTCGAGGTTGCGCGCCAGCTCGGCCGCCTCAACGTCGACGTGATCGAGGCAGGCTTCCCCGCGGCCTCGCCGGGCGACTTCGAGGCGGTCCACCGGATCGCCCGCGAGACGAAGGGCGGCATCGCGGTGGCGGCGCTTGCCCGCTGCCGCGACGGCGATCCGCAGCGTGCCTGGGAGGCGATCCGGGTCGCGGAACGCCCCCACCTTCACCTGTTCATCGCGACCTCGGACATCCACCTCAAGCACAAGCTCAAGCTCACTCGCGAGGAAGCGCTCGCCGAGGCGGTCCGCTGGGTCCGCTGGGCGCGCGAGCAGATGGGCCGCGACGCGGAGATCGAGTTCTCCGCCGAGGACGCGTCGCGGACCGAGGAATCGTTCCTGCTCCAGGTCTACGAGGCGGTGGTCGAGGCCGGCGCGTCCACGGTGAACATCCCGGACACCGTCGGCTACGCGATCCCGGCGGAGTTCGGGCGGATCGTGGGGTCCGTGGTCGACCTCGTCGGCCGCGACGCCACGGTGAGCGTCCACTGCCACAACGACCTCGGGCTCGCGACCGCGAACACGCTGGCCGCCGTCCAGGCCGGGGCCCGCCAGGTGGAGGTCACGATCAACGGCCTCGGCGAGCGCGCGGGCAACGCCTCGCTCGAGGAGGTCGTGATGGCGCTTCGCACGCGCCCGACCCAGTTCCCCGAGGCGACGACCCGCGTCGTCACCGAGCAGATCACCCCGGCCTCGCGGCTCGTGTCCTACCTGACCGGGTTCACGATCCAGCCCAACAAGGCGATCGTCGGCTCGAACGCGTTCGCCCACGAATCCGGGATCCACCAGGATGGGTTCCTGAAGAACCCGCTGACGTACGAGATCATGACGCCCCAGTCGGTGGGGCTGTCGGGCTCCACGCTCTCGATCGGCAAGCTGTCCGGGCGGAAGGGCCTCCAGGGCAAGCTCCGGGAGCTCGGCCACGACCTCGACGGGGAGGCGCTCGACCAGGTCTACCGGGCCGCGATCGCGCTCGCCGACGCGAAGAAGGAGGTCACGGACGCGGACCTGCTCGCGCTCGTCGAGCAGCGGGCATCCGACGTGCCCCGCTCGATCGAGCTGCTGGGCTGGAACGTCACCTCGTCGTCCGGGGGACACTCGGTCGGCTCCGTGTCGCTGACGCTCAACGGCGAGGAGCGGGTGGCTGCCGCGACCGGCAACGGACCGGTGAACGCGCTGTTCGGTGCCGTGGACGACGCGGTCCAGCCGGTCCTCGGCTGGCGGCCGGTGCTCGAGGAGTACGAGATCAAGGCCGTGTCCGCGGGCGAGGACGCCCAGGGCCAGGTCCTCGTGCGCTGCCGGCGCTCGTCGGACGAAGGGCCGGGGGCGCTCGTCGTGACCGGCCACGGGTTGAGCACGAACATCATCGAGGCGTCGCTCGAGGCCTACCTCGTCGCCACGAACAAGCTCCACGGCGCCGAGATCAACGGCGTGTCGGTGGCGTTCGTCGGGCGGCGGACCGCGCCGGACATGCCGTGACGGTGCGGGCGTGACCGTTCACTACCGGCTCGCCGCGATCGGTGGCGACGGCGTCGGGCCGGACGTCGTCGCGTCGGCGAAGCGCGTCCTGGCCTCGGCCGGGGGCGTGTTCGACTTCTCGATCTCGTGGACCGACCTCGTGTTCGGCGGCGCCGCGATCGACGCCCACGGCGTTGCGGCGCGCGGGGAGGACATCGAGGTGTGCCGGGATGCGCACGCCGTCCTGCTCGGCGCGGTCGGCGGACCGAAGTGGGACGACCCGAGCGCGCCCGTGCGCCCGGAGCAGGCCCTGTTCGCGCTTCGCGGCGGGCTCGGGCTGTTCGCGAACCTCCGGCCCGTCACGGTGTCGCCGGCGCTCGTCGCCGCCTCGCCGCTGCGGCCCGAGCTGCTCGAGGGGGTGGACCTGCTGATCGTGCGCGAGCTGACCGGCGGGGTGTACTTCGGGGCGCGCGAGGAGGCCGGGCAGGCGCCCGGCGAGCGGCGCGCGGTGGACACGATGCCCTACGACGAGGCCGAGGTCGCACGGATCGTGCGGCTAGCGTTCTCGCTCGCGCGTGCGCGTCGGCGGAAGCTGACGCAGGTGGACAAGGCGAACGTGCTCGCGACGTCCCGGCTGTGGCGGAAGGTCACCGACGAGGTTCGCGCAGAGTTCCCGGACGTGGAGCTCGAGCACCGCCTGGTGGATTCGACGGCGATGCTGCTCGTCACCCGGCCGGCAGCGTTCGACGTCATCGTCACCGAGAACCTCTTCGGCGACATCCTCTCGGACGAGGCGGCCGTGCTGGCGGGGTCGCTCGGCATGCTGCCGTCGGCCTCGCTGGGCGAGCGGCGCACGGAACACGGCATCCACGGGCTGTACGAGCCGATCCATGGCTCGGCGCCGGACATCGCCGGACGGGACATCGCGAACCCGATCGGGACGATCCTGTCCGGCGCGATGCTGCTCCGCTGGTCGCTCGGCCGCGAGGACGCGGCGACGGCGATCGAGGCCGCCGTGGCGACGGCGCTCGCCGACGGCTACCGGACGCGCGACCTGGTGACGATCGGCGAGGCGGAAG
>DASSPX010000150.1:0-2825 GCA_035699445.1 Candidatus Limnocylindrales bacterium
CCGACCCGCTGCCGGCGCTTCGCTTCCTTCTCGCGCTTGGTCAGCTCGTACTTGTACTGACCGAAGTCGAGGAAGCGAACCACGGGCGGGGCGGCCATCGGGGCGACCTCGACGAGGTCGAACCCCCGCTCCTGCGCCATCCCGAGAGCCTGGTGCGTCGGCATGACGCCGAGCTGTCGGCCTTCCTCGTCGACGACCCTGACCTGTGGGACACGGATCATCTGGTTGACGCGCAGGTCTCGGCTGATGGTCTACCCCTTCTGACGGTTACGGGTCCGCGGTCCGCGCGAAGATCACCGGGCATGCCCGGCGACAACGCCGCGGCAGGATAGCACAGGGATTTCCAGCACGGCCATCGCCGTGAGGGCGGTGGCCTGGCCCCCCGCGGTTCTTCTCAAATGCTCACCTGGCGAGCGTTCGCCGAGGGCCCGGCCGGCGTCGCGGGCAGGCCGTGCATAGGTCGCCGGCCGGTTCCTCTCACCCGACTGGCGGACCGCGCACTTGAGAAGGATTTCCTCGGCTAGCGCTCCCGTCGCGAGCATTTGAGAAGGACGCGACAGCCGTCCGGTCACGGCGCCGGGACCACCTCCGTGACCAGCCACCACGGCCCACCCGAGCACTTGCCTGCCTCGGCCTCGGTCGCCGCCGTGACGGCACGGACTCCGGACGCCGTCTCGCCGCCAGCCGCCTGGAGCGCGGCGTCCTCCTCGGCGACGACCGTCCCCGATCCGTCGATCACCGCCACGCGGCCATCCTCGAGCAAGCGGGCGCCCCAGTCGGGTGGCCACAGGGCGAGCTGGCGTGCGATGACGTCGCCCGTCTCCGCTTCCAGCCAGAGGCAGCCCCGCTCCTCACGGAGGACACCCTCGAGGAGCGCTTCCGGCATCGCATCGCCGGCACCCAGCGTGTGTCGCGGGAACACGAGACCCGGTGGGACGGGTGGCGGCGGTGCCGCACACGCCACCGCCGCCGCAAGCGCCACCGCGAGGGCGCGAACGGGGCCCATCTCAGCCAACGCGGCGCTCTCGCACCTCCGCCCCGAGGCGGTCGGCGAGCTCGTCCCAGCCCACCGTCTCCTGCGGTTCGTCCTTCCCCGCCCCCCGACGGCGCACGGTCGCCGTCCGCGCCTCGATCTCGCGATCGCCGAGCACGAGCATGTACGGCACCTTCTGGCCCTGCGCAATCCGGATCTTGTTCTGCATCCGGGCATCCGAGTCGTCGACCTCGACCCACAGCCCGCGCGCCTCGAGCGTCGCCGCCAGCGCACGCGCGCCTTCCACGTGGCGGTCCGCGATCGGGATGACGACCGCCTGGACCGGCGCGATCCAGGTCGGGAACGCACCCGCGAAGTGCTCGACGAGGATCCCGATGAACCGCTCGAGCGAGCCGTAGATCGCGCGGTGGATCGCCATCGGCCGCTGCGGCTGGCCGTGCTCGTCGATATACGTCAGGTCGAACCGCTCGGGGAGCATGACGAGGTCGATCTGGATCGTCGCCATCTGCCACTCGCGCCCGAGCGCATCGTCGATGTAGATGTCGATCTTCGGCGCGTAGAACGTCCCATCCTTCGGCTTCACGACGTACGGCGCGCCCGTGCGGTCGAGGGCGTCCCGGATCAGCCCTTCCGCCCGCTCCCAGAGCGCCGGGTCGCCGATCGCCTTGTCCGGCTTCGTCGCGAACGCGAACCGCGGCACGAGGCCGAACCAGCCGTACGCCTCGTTGACCTCGCCCAGGAGCGCCTCGAGCTCGTCGGTCAGCTGGTCCGGACGGACGTAGATGTGCGCGTCGTCCTGGATGAACTGGCGCACGCGCGTCAGTCCCGAGAGCGCGCCGCTCCGCTCGTTTCGGTGCAGCCGGCCGTACTCGTTGAACCGCAGGGGCAGGTCGCGATAGGACCGCAGGTGTGAGCGGTAGATGAACGTCGACTCCGGGCAGTTCATCGGCTTGAGACTGAACTTCTGCCCCTCGGACTCAACGATGAACATGTTCTCGGCGTAGTGGTCCCAGTGACCCGACTGTCGCCACAGGCGCTCGGACACGAGGATCGGCGTGGAGACCTCCTCATACCCGCGCCGGCGCTGGAGCTCGCGCATCGCATCCTCGAGCGTTCGCCAGATCCGCTGCCCCTTCGGATGCCAGAACGCCGACCCGGGCGACACGTCGTGGAACGAGAACAGGTCAAGCTGCGCGCCCAGGCGACGGTGGTCGCGCTTCCTGGCCTCCTCGCGCCGCCAGAGGTAGGCGTCGAGCTCCTCCTGGGTCGCCCAGGCCGTGCCGTAGACCCGCTGGAGCATCGGCCGCTTCTCGTCGCCCCGCCAGTACGCCCCGGCGGTGCCCAGCAGCCGGAACGGCCCGATCCTGCCCGTGCTTGCGACATGCGGGCCGCGGCAGAGGTCGATGAACGGGCCCTGCCGGTAGAACGTCGTCCGCGGGCGCTCGCCAGCGTCGCGATCGGCCGCCGCGAGCAGGTCGTCGACGATCTCCACCTTGAACGGCTGGTCCTGCTCGACGAGGAACGCGCGCGCCTCCGCGGGCGGCAGCTCCGAGAACTCGAACGGGTGGTCCGCCCCGATCGACTCGCGCATGCGCGCCTCGATCGCCGGCAGGTCCTCCGGGGTGAGCGGTCGCGGCAGCAGGAAGTCGTAGTAGAAGCCGTCCGCGATCACCGGCCCGATCCCGAGCTTCGTGCCCGGGAACAGGTCCATCACCGCCTCGGCGAGGACGTGCGCGGCGGAGTGGCGCATCGGGCCGAGCTCGCCCGATGCCCCGTGATCCATCAGCTCGTCGGCCGAACCCCGCTCCGGCGCATCGAGCTCGAGCAGCTC
>DASSPX010000151.1:0-2782 GCA_035699445.1 Candidatus Limnocylindrales bacterium
CCGTCGGCGTCGCGGACGATCACGGACAGGAGGCCCGGCAGCCGCTCGGTCGGGTGGCCGGTGAGCTCCACGCCGTCGGTCAGGATCGCCTGCTTCAGCCGATCCCGGAGCCGGCGCAGACGGCGCACGGTCTCGGGACGCTCGGCGCACGTCAGGTCGTAGGCGACGGCCATCGCCACGGCCCCCGCGACGCTCTCGGTGCCCGCCCGCCGGTGCCGCTCCTGCGTCCCGCCATGCTGCTGGGCGAGGATGTGCGTGCCGCGCCGGATGTACAGCGCCCCGATCCCCTTCGGGCCCTCGAACTTGTGCGCGGCGAGGCTCACGAGGTCCGCGCCGAGCGTGGACAGATCGACGTCGAGGTACGGGGCCGCCTGCACCGCGTCCACGTGGAGCAGCACGCCCTTGTGCGTGCCCACCCGTCGGGCGATCTCCGCGACCGGCTGGATCGTCCCGACCTCATTGTTCGCGAGCATGATCGAGACGAGGATCGTTCGGTCGGTGATCGCCCGGTCGACGTCGTCCGGATCCACCCGGCCGTAGCGGTCGACGGGCAGCTCCACGATCTCGAAGCCGAACTTCTCGAGGTAGCGGAGCGCGTGCCCGACGGCGTGGTGCTCGATCGCGGTGGTCACGATCCGGTGACCGCGCGCCTTGCCCGCCCACGCCGCGCCCTTGAGCGCGAGGTTGTTCGCCTCGGTGCCGCCGCTCGTGAACACGAGCTCGCGCGGCTCGATCCGGAGCCGGGCGGCGAGGCGCTCGTGGGCGTCGTCGAGGGCGGCGCGCGCCCGGCGACCGAACCCGTGCGCCGAGCTCGGGTTGCCGAAGTGCTCGGTGAGGTACGGCAGCATCGCCTCGACCACCTCGGGGCGGACCGGCGTCGTGGCGGCGTGGTCGAGGTAGATCGCCATCGCCCAGAGTCTACGACGGGCGTACGCTGGTCCCGCCGTGGACGGCTGGGTCGACCTGATCGGCGGCGTGGCAGGCGTCGTCGCCGTCGCCTTCGCCGCGTCGTGGCTCGCCGCGGGTGGCTCGAACGCACTCGCCGGGCTGGTCGCGGGCTGGCGCGAGCCGGGCTGGCCGCGCGGTGTCCAGGAGGAGGACGATGTGCGCTGGACCTGGCGATCGCCGGAGTCCGCCGAGGCGCCCGTCGCGAGTCCGACCGCCGGGCGCATCGACCCCCGCGTAATCTGGCGCGGCCACTGACGCGCTCCTTACTGCATCAGCGGGCCGAAGCTCGTCAGCCGGCCCCGGTGCGCCCCCGCTCGTACTCCCGGCCGCGCTCGCGCTCCCGCTCGTGCTTGAGCAGCAGCCGCTTCCGCAGCCGGATCGAGGATGGCGTGACCTCGACCAGCTCGTCGCCGCCGATGAACTCGATTGCGCTTTCCAGCGTGAGCGGCCGTGGCGGCGTCAGCCGCAGTGCCTCGTCGTGGGCGTGGGTGCGGATGTTCGTGAGCTTCTTCTCCTTCGTCGGGTTGACGTCCATGTCGCCCGACCGGGAGTTCTCGCCCACGATCATCCCCTCGTAGACCTCCACGCCTGCCCCGATGAACAGCTCCGCGCGCTCCTGGAGGTTGAACAGCGCGTAGGCGTTGGAGACGCCCGCGCGATCCGCGACCAGCACCCCGTTCGTCCGGTGCGTGACCTCGCCCGCCCAGGGCCCGTACCCCTCGCCGATCTGGTGGAGCAGCGCCGTCCCGCGCGTGTCGGTGAGCAGCTGCCCCCGGTAGCCGATCAGCCCGCGCACGGGCAGCACGTACTCGAGCCGCACCCGACCGTCGGCGTCGGTGGTCATCTGGTCGAGGCGGGCCTTCCGGCCGGCGAGCGCACCCTGGACGACCCCGATGTGCTCGGGCGGGATGTCGACGGTGATGCGCTCGTACGGCTCCTGGATCTCGCCGTCCACCTCGTGGAGGATCACCTCGGGTCGCGAGACCGTCAGCTCGAACCCCTCGCGCCGCATCTGCTCGATGAGCACGGCGAGCTGGAGCTCTCCCCTCCCCCGAACCTCGTAGGCGTCACCCGATTCGGTGGGGTGCACCTCGATCGAGACGTTGCCCAGCATCTCGCGCTCCAGCCGCGCCCGGATCTGGCGGCCCGTGACGTGCTTCCCCTCGCGACCGGCGAGCGGGGACGTGTTGACCCCGAACGTCATCCGGAGCGTGGGCTCATCGACGTCGAGGCGCGGGAGCGGGCGAGGGTCGGCGGGGTCGGTGAGCGTGTCGCCGATCGTGACGTCGGGCAGTCCCGCCACGGACACGATCTCGCCGGGGCCGGCTTCGGGGATGTCGACCCGCTCCATCCCGCGCGCGGTCTGGAGCGCGGTGACGGTGCCGTTGAGGGTGACCACCCGGCCCGGCTCCACGGTCCCCGCGGTGTCGTCCGCCTCGTCGCGCACGACGGCGATCCGCTGGCCCATCCGGATCGTGCCGTTGCGGATCCGTCCGACGGCCATGCGACCGACGTAGTCGTTCGCCGTCAGGTTCGTGACGAGCAGCTGGAGCGGGTGGTCCGGCGCGTAGACCGGCGGCGGCGTGACCTCGACGAGCAGGCGGAGGAGCGGCCGCAGGTCGGTCCCGGGCAGGTCCAGGGACCGGGTCGCCGTGCCCGCCTTCGCGTTCGTGTACACGACCGGGAATTCGATCTGGTGGTCGTCCGCCCCGAGGTCGATGAACAGCTCGTACACCGCGTCGAGCACCTCGGCGGGGCGTGCGTCCGCGCGGTCGATCTTGTTGAGCGCGACGATCACCGGCAGCCGGCGCGCCATCGCCTTCTGGAGGACGTA
>DASSPX010000152.1:0-32868 GCA_035699445.1 Candidatus Limnocylindrales bacterium
CCAGTACCCCAGGAGGGCGCCGCCGAGCGTCGTGGCAAAGAGGAGGAGTCCGATCTCCGAGAAGAGGGCGAGATAGGCTCCCGCTCGGCCGGGCTCGATCATGCGCGACCTGCCAAGGCGGCGGGAGTATAGCAGAGGACCTGCGGCCGCCCGGGCCGGGGATCGCCCGCGCGGCGGAGCCGTTCGGGGCCGCCGGTGCGCTTCGTGCACCACTGGTCGCGTGCAGGCGATGGATCGTGCGTGACGCGCACATCCGTGGGCTTCGGAGCCTGCACGGGCGGTCCTCGCGGGTACCTGTGCGCCGAGGGACACGGTCTGTCGGGTGCACCGGACCACTGGTGCGCACGGCGCACGACAGGCTGGACGGAGCGGCCAATCCCGAGGGTCGGACAGGCCCCGAGGGCCAGCGCCGCTATCTCCCCGCTTCGTGTCCCTGCGGCCCGATCCGCACGGGATCGGTGTACTCCGTCCGCTCGAGCGGGATGGCCGCCTCGGCCCGCCCCGGGCCCACCGCACGGGTCGGCGCGGGCGCGCGCGCCGGCTCGGCGTCGCCGGGCTGGGTCGGCTCGTAGGCATCGGCCTCGAACGAGTCCTCACCCGTTGCCCGGGCGAGGAGCAGCAGCGCGAACCCGAACACCAGACCCAGTCCGACGAACGCGTAGATCTGGTCCGCCCCGGTCAGGACGAGCGACATCGCCGCGAGCGCCGCGCACAGCACGTAGATCAGGACAACCGTCTGCGTATGCGACAGGCCGAGGTCGAGCAGCCGGTGATGGATGTGACCGCGATCCGGGCTGAACGGCGGGCGGCCGCTCGCGAGCCGCCGGACAATGATCCAGAACGTGTCCAGGATCGGCACGCCCAGCACGAGCAGCGCCACCGCCACCTTCGCTGTCCCGAGGATCGCGAGCAGCGCGAGCGTGTAGCCGAGGAACATCGTGCCGCTCGTGCCCGCGAAGATCGCCGCCGGGTGGAAGTTCCAGCGCAGGAACCCGAGCAGCGCTCCGGCGAGCGCGAGGCAGTAGACCGCGACGAGCGGCTGCGTGATCGCCGCCGTCAGGCTGATCACGGCCAGCGTCAGTGCCGCGATGAGCCCGATCCCCGAGGACAGGCCGTCGAGCCCGTCGATGAAGTTGATGGAGTTGATCATCCCGGCGATCCAGAACACGGTGAAGCCGACGGCGACCCAGCCGTGGAATGGGATGATCCCCTCGCCGAACGGATTGGCCACGAACGCGACATCGATCCCCAGCCCGACCGCGAACAGGGCGATCCCCACCTGGCCCAGCATCTGCCAGCGGGCGCGCAGCTGGAACACGTCGTCCAGCAGCCCGATCACGGCTGCAAGCGCCCCGCCCACGAGCAGAGCTGCGATCTGCCCCGACTCGAGGCCGACCCGGACGTCGATGAGATCCCCCAGCGCGGCGATCGTGGCCAGGGACGCGACGATCAGGAACGACCCGGCGACCGCGAGCCCGCCGGCACGCGGGACCGGCCGGGTGTTGACGCGCCGGTCGTCCGGGTGGTCGACGAAGCCGAAGCGGATCGCGAGCGAGCGAATGGCCGGGGTCAGGGCGAACGCGAGCACGGCCGCCGAGACGAAGGCGAGCGCGAGCAGCGGTCCGAGGCGGATGAGGTCGTCGAGCGTCCGCACGAGCCCCAGCCTAGGCCGGACGCTCCAGTCCCGGAACGGGGAAGCGAGCCGCGATGGCCGCCACCTCCCCCGCGAGCCGGCGCAGCGCGACCTCGTCGTCGCGGGACGCGATCGCGGACACGATCAGCCGCCCGATCGCGGCCATCTCGCCGGGGCCCATGCCGCGCGTGGTCGTGGCTGGCGTCCCGATCCGGATCCCGGAGGCAATGTTCGGCGGGTTGGCGTCGAACGGGATCGCGTTCTTGTTCACCGTGATCCCGATCTCGTCGAGGAGCCGCTCCGCCTCGCGCCCGGTGACCCCGAGCGGCGTGACGTCGAGGAGCAGCAGGTGGTTGTCCGTGCCCCCGCTCACGACGCGCCCGCCCTCGGCCGCCACGGTCCCGGCGATCACCGCCGCGTTCTCGACGGTGCGCCGCTGGTCGGCGCGGAAGTCCTCACGCGCGGCAAGGAGCAGCGCCACCGCCTTCGCCGCGATGACGTGCATGAGGGGGCCGCCCTGCGCGAACGGGAACACGGTCTTGTCGATCGCCGCCGCAAGCGACGACTTCACGAGCGGGAAGCGGGCGGGGTCCACGCCTTCGGGCAGATCCCGTCGCGAGAAGATCATCCCGCCGCGTGGGCCGCGGAGCGTCTTGTGGGTCGTGGTCGTGACGATGTCCGCGTGCGGGAACGGGCTCGGATGGACCCCGGCCGCGACGAGGCCCGCGATGTGGGCCATGTCGACGAACAGGAGCGCGCCGGCGGCATGCGCGATCCGGGCCATCCGCTCGAAGTCGATGACCCGCGGGTAGGCCGAGGCGCCGGCGACGAGCAGCTTCGGCCGGATCTCCATCGCCTGCGCCTCGAGCGCGTCGTAGTCGATCCGCTCGGTGTCCTGGCGCACGCCGTATGCGTGGATCTCGAACAGGCGCCCGGAGAAGTTCACCGGCGACCCGTGGGTGAGATGCCCGCCGTGGGCGAGGTTCATGCCCAGGACGCGGTCGCCCGGCTGGCAGACGCTGAAGTACGCGGCCATGTTCGCCTGCGCGCCGGAGTGCGGCTGGACGTTGACGTGCTCGGCGCCCGGGAACAAGGCGAGGGCGCGCTCGCGGGCCAGGTCCTCGGCGAGGTCCACGAACTCGCAGCCGCCGTAGTAGCGCTTCCCCGGGAGGCCCTCGGCGTACTTGTTCGTGAGCCAGGAGCCCTGGGCCTCCATGACCGCGCCGAACACGTAGTTCTCGCTCGCGATCAGCTCGATCTTGTCGTGCTGGCGGCGGCGCTCGGACTCCATCGCGGACCAGAGCTCGGGATCGATCTCCGCGATCGGCGCCCAGGCGACGCGCGCTCCCTGCTCGATGGACACCCTGCACCTCCGAAGCGGCCGCGGACGCGGCTATCTTCGCACGGCCCGATCAGCCCGAGCCGGGTGGCACGAGGAGGTCGTGCGCGATGCCCATCGTGTCGAGGACGGCGGCGAGCTCCGCGGGCGGGATCGCACCCTCGCGCAGGACGCGCGGCCGATCGCCGGTGCAGTCCACGACGGACGACGCCGGTCCGCCGCGGATCGGGCCGCCGTCGATCACGAGCGCCAGCGCGTCGCCGAGCCGCCGTGCGATCTCCTGCGCGTCACGCGCATCCGGCTCCCCGGACAGGTTCGCCGACGTCGTGGGCAGCGGACCGAGCGTCCGTGCGAGCTCCCGCGGGCAGGGATGGTCCGGCACGCGGACGCCGACCGTGGGCCGGCCGGCGGCGAGAATCGGCGGCAGCGCCGCATCCGGGCGCGCGGGCAGCACGAGGGTCAGGCCGCCCGGCCAGAAGCGATCGCCCAGCACCCGTGCGGCATCGTTCACGACCCCCAGCACGGCGGCCTGCGCGGGCTCCGCGAGCAGGAGGGCCACGGCCTTCTCGGGCTGGCGTCGCTTCGCGGCGAACAGGCGCTCGATCGAGTCCGGGAGGCGCAGGTCGGCGGCGATCCCGTAGACGGTGTCGGTGGGGATCGCGACGACCCCGCCGCGCTCGAGGAGGGCGACGGCCTCGCGACGTGTGTCCGGCCCATCGGGGACGATCGGGACCCGCGGCCCGCCGCCGCCCGCAGGCGTCTCGCCCACGGCGCGGTCGCCCGTCACGCCGTCGCCCGTCGGGCGGACGTCCGAACGGGCTCGTCGAGTGCCCGCCGGGCCTCGGCCGCGAGGCGGTGGGCGTGCATCTCGGCTCCCCGTCCCGCGAGCACGAGCGCCTCGATCATCGTCGCGGCCCCTTCGAGCTCCACAGGCGGTGCGACGTACGTGGCCGCCGCGCGCACCTCGATCGGCGCGCCGGCCATCGCGACGCCGTGACCGGCGAGCGCGAGCATCTCGAGGTCATTCCACTGATCGCCGATCGCCATCGTCTGCTCCATCGGCACGCCGGTTCGGCGGGCGAGCCAGCGGAGCGCCCGCCCCTTCGAGACGCCCGGCGCGACGAACTCGAGGAAGCGCGGATGGCTGATCGTCGCGTCGGCGCGACCGGCGAAGTCGCGGCGGGCGTCGTCGAGGAACGCGATCGGGAGCGCGGCGTCGCCCACCGCCAGGACCTTCGTGACGGGGTGCGAGAGCGCGTCCGCGAGGTCGGGCACAAGCTCGGCACGGGCGCCCATGAACGCCGAGTAGTCCTCGATCCGCGGGTCGTCGGCGCGGACGATGAACCGCTCGAGATGGTTGGCGTGCGGGTCGAGCCCCCTCGCGCGGCTCCAGTGGACCGTCTCGCGGGCGACCGCGCCCGGGAGCGGCGTGTGCAGCAGCGCCCGGCCGACCGGCGGCGGCAGCGCCGCGTCGCCGGCGGCCCGCCATCGCTCGAGGCGATCGGGGGGCGGCATCGCGCGGATGAGCGCGCCCTGGTACGCGACGACCGGGTCGTCCAGCCCGAGCTGGGCCACGAAGCGCATCGCCGACGACGCCATCCGGCCGGTCACGAGCGAGATGCGCACGCCGAGAGCTCGTGCCGCGCGGACCGCCTCCATCGTGCGCTCGCCGAGCACGAGGTCAGGCCCGACGAGCGTGCCGTCGATGTCGAGCGCGAGCAGCCGGATCGGAAACGCGCCTCTCATCGCCGCTCTTCCGGCTCCTGCGCGCCCGTGACCGGGGCTACCGGCCCGACGCGAAGGATGCGCGGCAGGCCCGCCAGGTCGTCGAGCACCGCGACATCGCGGCCCGGCAACGCCTCCAGGGCGAGCGCAGCGGCCGCATCGCGCTGCGCGCCGCCGATCTCGAGCAGCGCAACCCCGTCCGGGGCGAGCACGCCGGCGAGCCGCTCCAGGAGCCGCCCCACGACGTCGAGGCCGTCCGCGCCGCCGTCGAGCGCGACCCTCGGCTCCGTCGCCAGGCCCGGCAGCGCCGCGAGCTCGGCCGTCGGGACGTACGGCAGGTTGGCACAGCAGACGTCGATGCGAGCTGCCCCGTCAGCCGGCAGCAGGTCGGCAACCGCGAACCGCACGGCATCCGCGACTCCGTGCCCCACCGCGTTCTCGCGGGCGACGTCGAGCGCATCGGGCGAGACGTCGACGGCGAGGATGTCGATCTCGCCCAGCATGCCCCGCCGCCGGAGGGCGACCGCCAGCGCGACCGCGATCGCGCCGCTCCCGGTGCCGACGTCCACGACCCGTACCGGGGCGGTGCCGGGTCCGCGTGGCCGGGAGGTCAGCCGCCCGGCGATCTCGGTGACCGCGAGGTCGACCAGCTGCTCGGTCTCCGGACGCGGGATGAGCGCCCGCCGATCGACGGCGAACGCGAGGCCGTGGAACTCGCGCACGCCCCGGATGTAGGCGACCGGCTCGCCGCTCAGGCGCCGGCGCAGCCCGTCCTCGAAGCGTTCGGCCTGGCCGTCGCCCACGACCGCGTCGTGATGGGCGATGACGGCCATACGATCGACGTCGAGCGCCATCGCGAGCAGCAGCTCCGCGTCGAGCCGGGCACTCGCTACGCCCGCGGCGCGCAGGCGCTCCGCCCCGGAGTCCAGCAGCTCCGCCACCCGCATCCCGCGAACCGCCCGTCAGATCCGGATCGTCACGTCGAGCGTGCCCGTCTTGCGCAGCACCTCGGCGGACGTCGTCCCGCGCCAGCGGTGGAACAGCAGGTCCACGGTTGCCTCGCCCACGCGGAGGTTCTCGACGGTGACCTTCGTCAGCCAATCGGGGAGGTGCGGCCGCCACAGCTCGAGCTCGCCGCGGGTCGCGTGGGCCTTCAGGCCGAGCATCGTCTCGAGGAACAGGAACGTCGCGCCCGCGGCCCACGCCTGGGGCGAGCAGGCGACCGGGTACGGGACGGGCACCGGCGACGCTTCCCGGTCGAAGCCGCAGAACAGCTCCGGGAGCCGGTGTCCCGGGAAGTGCTGGGCGGCCTCGAACACGCGGCCGACGATCCCGTTCGCCTCGTCGTGAAGGCCGTATCGCTTCAGCCCGGCCGCGATCAGCGAGTTGTCGTGCGGCCACACCGTGCCGACGTGGTAGCCGATCGGGTTGTACCCGGGCTGATCGGCGGCGTACGTCCGGACGCCCCAGCCCGAGAACAGCTGCGGCGCCAGCAGCCGCTGCGCGACGAGCCGGGCACGGTGCGGCGCCACGATGCCGGTCCAGAGGCACTGTCCGGCGTTCGACCCCAGCGCATCGGCGACGCGCCCGTCCGGGCCGAGCGCCATCGCGTAGTACGCCTGGTCGGGAAGCCAGAACGCGTCCTCGAACCGCTGGCGCAGGGTCTCGGCCTCGGTCTCGAGGCGGGCGGCGAGCTCCGCCTCGCCCAGCTGCGCCGCAAGCCCGGCGATCCCGCGCTTGGCCATGAACACGTAGCCCTGCACCTCGGCCAGCGCGAGCGGCGCCTCGACGAGGTCTCCGTGACGATCGCGGATCGCGTCGTGGGAGTCCTTCCAGCCCTGGTTCACGAGCCCGAGATCGGACCGGCGCAGGTACTCGACGAAGCCGTCGGCGTCCAGGTCGCCATGCTGGTCGATCCACTCGAGAGCGGCGAGCGCGTTCGGCCACAGCCGCTGCGCGAGCGCCAGGTCGCCCGTCCAGTCCACGGTCGCGGCGAGCAGCACGAGCCACAGCGGGGTCGAGTCGACGCTGCCGTAGTAGGGCGTATGCGGGGTCTCGCCGTGCAGGGCCATCTCCCCCACGCGCAACTCCTGGAGGATCTTGCCCGGCTCCGCGTCGCGGTCCGGTTCGAGCGCCGTCGCCTGGCGTGCCGCGAGCACCTCGAGCGTCTCGACGGCCAGGCGCGGCTGGAACGCGAGGCACTGGAGCGCTGTGATCAGCGCGTCGCGGCCGAACAGCGTCGCGAACCACGGGACCCCGGCGGCGACGTACCGCTCCACGGGACCCGGGCCGTCGTTCATGAGGAGCCGCAGGTCCGAGGCACTCCGGTCGATCGTCAGGTTGAACAGCTCGTTGTCCGTGCGGACCCGGCAGAACGACTGCAGCCATGCCCGGTACGAGGCGGCGGCCTCGTCCGCGGTCACCCGCGGCGCCGGCGGGAACACGATGCCGCGGTCCTCGGTCGTCGCCGACCGCTCGTCCCCCGGCACCGCGCCCGGCGGGAGCGGCCGCTCCGTCGTCCATACGGTCCACGAGATCGCCCGCGTGCCGCCCTTCGGCAGCTCGAGTCGCCACTCGGCCCGGATCCAGCCCGTCGTCCCGGAGTCCTCGATGGGCGTGATCCGCTCGGGCGGATGGCTGAACCGCACGTGGGTGAAGCGCCGGATCCCGTCGAGCCCGTCGTAGCGGAACGTCACGCCGTCGTCGGCGATGGCGATCGGCGGGTAGCTGCCGCGGGACTCGCGATGCCAGCCGCGCACCTCGAAGATGTCCGCGGCGTCGGCGGCGAGCTCGAGATCGAGCACGACCGTCTCCTCGTGCTCCGCGAAGTTGACGACCTGCACGCGCTCCTCGAGCGCGTCGGAGCCGAGCACCCGGTCGCGGGTCACCCCCAGCTTCCGCTGCTCGATCTCGTCGAGGGGGAACACCTTGTCCGCGTAGTTGCGCTCCAGACGCGGGTTCGTGAGCTGGATCGTGCCCCGGTAGTTCGTTCCGGAGGACGACTGGAGGAGCACGGGCCGCTCGCGCTCCACCCGGAGGACCGAGCACGACAGGCGCCGGGTATCGCCGACGTACAGGCCCAGCCCGCGGGAGTCGGGGTGGATGTCGCCGAACTGGTCGGTGAGCAGGTAGAGGTTGCCGTGCTTGAGGACCTGGACGTTGCCCAGGTCGGTCGCCTGCTCGATCCGGACGGGCGGAACCTCCGCGTAGCGGATGCCGTGGTCGAGCGCGCGTTCCCGGGTCCTCAATCGATGGCCTCCGTGAGCTGTCGCAGCCGGTCCGCCTGGTCGGCCATCACGAGGGCATCGATGAGCCCGTCGATCTCGCCCTGCAGCACGCCCGGCACGTTGTGCACGGTCATCCCGATCCGGTGATCGGTCACCCGGTTGTCCGGGAAGTTGTACGTCCGGATCTTGTCCGACCGGTCGCCCGCCCCCACCATGCTCCGCCGCTCGGCGCTGTCGCGCTCCCGCCGCCGGGCGAGCTCGAGGTCGTACAGGCGGCTCCGGAGCACGGAGAGTGCCTTGGCCTTGTTCTTGTGCTGGCTCTTCTCGTCCTGGATCTCGACCACCAGCCCGGACGGGAGGTGGGTGATCCGGACCGCCGAATCGGTCGTGTTCACGCTCTGCCCGCCGGGGCCGGACGAGCGCTTCACCTCGATCCGCAGGTCGCGCTCCTCGTCGATCGGGATGTCGATCTCCTCGGCCTCGGGCATGACGATCACCGTCGCGGTCGAGGTGTGGATCCTTCCGCTCGATTCGGTCGACGGCACGCGCTGTACGCGGTGGACGCCGCCCTCGAACTTCAGCCGGCTGTAGGCACCGTCGCCGGCGATCTCGACGATCGCCTCCTTCACGCCGCCGATGCCCGTCTCGTTGAGCGTCAGGACGTCGGCCGTGAACCGATGGGCGTCCGCGTAGCGGAGGTACATCCGGAGGAGCTCGGCAGCGAACAGCGCGGCCTCCTCGCCGCCCGCCCCGGCACGGATCTCGACGATCACGTCCCGATCGTCGTTCGGGTCGCGCGGCAGCAGCAGGACCTTGAGCTCGTCGAGCAGCCGCGCCTCGTCCACCTCGAGGCGGTCGACCTCGTCCCGGGCGAGCGCGCGCAGCTCCTCGTCGGACTCGGCGTCGCGCAGCTCGCGTGCGCCGGCCAGCTCCGCGCGGGTGGCGCGCAGCTGGCGATACGCGGTCACGACGGGCTCGAGGCGTGCGAGCTCGCGACCCAACCGGCGAAGGCTGTCGGGATCGCTGGCCACCTCGGGACGCGCGAGCTCCGCCGAGAGCTCGTCGTACTGCCGCTCGACGTCGGCGAGCTTGGCATCGAGGTCGTGGCGTTCGGCGGTGGTCACGATGGGACTCCGGGCGCGACGCCGGGCTCAGGCACCCGGCAGCGGCGGATCGAGCGTGACGGGGACCGTCTCGGGGTGCCCGGCGCCGGGCCCGGCGTCGCCGACCGCCCGGCCGCCGATGACCATGGGGTGCCGCTCGAGCTGCCCTCCGCCGTCCGGGATCGACTCGCCGTCGGCGCGCAGCGCCTCCTCCATCGCGACCACGGCCACCTCGATCATGTCCTCGGTGGGCTGCTTCGTCGTGATCATCTGGACGAGGATCCCGGGCCACATGATCGCCCGCACGATCGGGTTCCCCCGATGGCGGGCGCCGAGCCGGAGCAGCTCGTAGCCCACCGCCGCGATCACCGGGATGAGCAGGATCCTGCTGCCGACCATGACGAGCGCGCTCTGCCGGCCCACGAGGCTGAACGCGATGATCGACAGCGCGATCACGACGACGAGGAACTCCGTGCCGCAGCGCGGGTGGGCCGTCGGGTAGCGGCGGATCGCCGACGGCACGAGCGGGTCGCCATGCTCGAGCGCATGGATCGTCATGTGCTCCGCGCCGTGGTACTGGAACACGCGCCGGATGTCGGGCGCGCGCGAGATGAGCGCGAGGTAGCCGAGGAAGATCGCGACCCGGATCAGCCCCTCGACGAGGTGCTGGACGACATCGTTCTCGACCTCGCCCGCGGTCACGCTCGCGAGGAACAGCGGCAGCAGGAAGAAGATGCCGATGCCGGCGATGAGCGTGATGCCGAGCATGAGCGCGATCGAGCCCTTGCCCAGCTCGACGCCCTCGTCCTCCGCCTGGATGCTCGCGCTGCGCACGAGCCAGCGGGTGCCCACGACGAGCGTCTCATACAGGACGACGAGCCCGCGGATGAACGGCAGCTTCGACCAGCGGGTGCCGTGGAACCCGGAGGTGAGGCGCTCGGTGGCGTAGACGATGCGCCCGTCCGGGTGTCGGATGCCGACCGCGATCGCGTCACGACCGCGCATGAGGACGCCCTCGATGAGGGCCTGGCCCCCGTAGCTGAACCGTGCCATCGGATCGGAAGTCTACCCGCGGCGGCCGACGCGCCCGGCGCCCGCGCCCGGCGCCCACATCAGGCCCTCCGGTCCGGACAGCGAGATGGCGGGCCTCGGAGGGCCCGCCATCGTGACAGCGTGCGGTCGCCGGGCGGTTACGCCCGTGCCTGGCGCTCCAGCCGCCTCTGGAACCGCTCGACCTGGCCGGCGGTGTCGATGATCGTCTGCTTGCCGGTGTAGAACGGGTGGCAGTTGCTGCACACGTCCACCCGCAGCTCCTCGCGGGTCGAGCCGACGGTGAACTCGGTGCCGCACGAGCCGCAGTGCACGCGCGCCTGGTGGTAGCGGGGATGGATGTCGGGCTTCACGGGTGCTCCTTGACGCCTTCCGCGCGGGACCTGCCCGCCGGTGGTCGCCGACTGGGTCTCAGGCCTTCGCCGCCGCGGGCTGGGTCGCCGCGGCCGGGGCGGCCGCCGCGTCCGCGGTCACCGGGATGACCCGGATCCGCTTGTGATCGCGCGTCTCGTGCTCGAACCGGACGTGGCCGTCCACGGTGGCGAACACCGTGTAGTCACGGCCGAGGCCGGCACCCGGCCCCGCGCGGAAGGTCATTCCGCGCTGCCGGACGATGATCGAGCCCGCGCTCACGAGCTGCCCGTCGCCGACCTTGACGCCGAGTCGCTGGCCGACGCTGTCGCGGCCGTTCTTCGAGCTCGAGCCCGCCTTCTTGTGCGCCATCTCGCCTACTCGTCCTTCTTCGTCCGCGACCGCTTCGGAGCGGGCTTCTCGCTCGATTCGCCGGAGTCGCTGGTATCGGAAGCCGCCGGGTCGGCAGTGTCGGCCGCCTTCGCGCGGGTGCGCTTCGGCGCGACGGCCTCGGCCTTCGCGGGCTCGTCCTCACCGGCGGCCTTCGCCCGGCCGCGCTTCGGCGCCACCTGCGACTCCGCCTTCTTCGACAGCGATGCCGCGAGGGCCGCATCCGCGGCAGCCTGCTTCGCCGCCGCCTCCTCGATCCGCTGCCGCTCGGACTTCGCGTCCTCGTCGGCCCGACGCCGGGCCTCCGCAGCGCTCTTGCCGTTGAAGCGGATGTCCGCGATCCGGAGGAGCGTGAGCTCCTGCCGATGGCCCTTCTTCACGCGCCGGCGCGCCTTCGGCCGGTACTTGAACGCGATGACCTTGTCGCCGCGCTGCCGGCCAACGACCTCCGCCTCGACCGCCGCGTCCGCCACGACCGGCCGACCGACCGCCGCCTCGGCGCCGTCCGCGACCAGGAGCACCCGGTCGAGCGTGATCGCCTGGCCCGGATCGACGTCGAGCAGCTCCACCTCGAGCTCGGTTCCGACCTCGACCCGGTACTGCTTCCCGCCGGTCTCGATGACTGCGTACATGGATCCTCAGGAGGGCGTGGCGGCCGTGCGCCGACCGCATGATGAACATGGGAACGCCGGCCGCGACGGCGGGCGCGAACGCGAAGTGTAGGCCTGCCCGTTCGAACGCGTCAAACCCGCGGGCGGGACTTCGGCGTGGCCGCGGTCCGCGCCGGGCGCGGCTCGAGATCCTCGACCAGGAGCAGGCGCCGCCGCACGACCGAGTGGGTCTCGATCGACTGCCCCGCCTCCTCGGCCAGCGCCGCCAGCACTTCGTCCGGGCGACCCACGCCGCGCTCCGGGTCGTGCGCGACGCGCATCCGGACGAGCGCGCCCTCAGGACGGTTCGTCGAGCCGCCCGCCGGTTCCACGGACAGGTCCAGCAGCAGCGGCCGAAGGTCGTACGCGACCGTTCGATCCGCGCGCGTGCGCTCGCGAGGCAGGGACGGCCGGGCCAGGATCGCCGCGGCGGCCTCCGCGAGCCGCGCTGCCGGACCCGAGGTCGTGACCGCCGCCTCGAGATCGGAGGCGACGACCCGGGCGGGGAGCGCTCCCTCGCCCAGCCACACGTCGTGCAGCCCGACCAGCTCATAGTCGGACGGCAGGTGACCCTCGAGCGCGGCCCGTACGTCGGTAACCGGAAGGCGACGCGTGAGCCACAGGTCCACGAGATCGCCGTCGCTCGCCAGCGTGCCTCCCGCGGGCGCCCCGAATGCGAGGCGGGGTCGGCGCCCCTCGTCGTCCACCGTCACGACCGGGAGCCCGCTCGATCGGATCGCCTCCTCCCACGCCGCGGTGACCTCACGCTGGGCGACGCCGGCGGCGCCCGCGGCCCTTCGGACCACGAGCCGCCAGCGCTGAGTCGGAACGCCGCTCACGGGTGCTAGTCTGCCCCGCGATGGAGCCAGCTGCCCGGCCAGGCGCCGGGCCGGACGACAGCGTGGCGGACGGCCCGATCCCGGGAGCCCGGAGCCACCGGCTGCGGCCCCCCACCCCGCGGGTCGCCCTCACGATCGGGGCGGCCGTCCTGCTCGTGCTCGTCCTCCTGGCCGCGGCGCCGGCGGTCAAGCCGTTCCTCCTCGGCGTGGTGCTCGTCTACCTGCTCGCGCCGCTCGTCGAGCGGCTTGCGGGCGTCGGCATCCCCCGGCCCCTGGCTGTGCTCCTGACGTTCGCGCTCGTGCTCGCGGTGATCGTCGGCGTGGCCGCGCTCGCCCTGACCCCACTCATCCAGCAGCTTCGGGAGTTCGCGACCGAGCTGCCGGCGATCCTCGCCGACGCGCGCGGCGCCCTGGACGGCCTGTACGACTCGCTCGGTCTCAGCCCCGAGGTCCGGACGTTCCTCGACGAGGCGGCGGCGGCTGCCCTCGCGAGCGCCGAGAGCCTGGATCTCGGCGGGATCGTCGCGCCGCTCGTGACGTCGCTCGTGTCGGTCATCGGGACGATCACTGCGTACGCGATCCTGCCGGCCTGGCTGTTCTTCCTGCTCAAGGACCTCGGACGGCTCGGCGGCGCGCTCGAGCGCGCCCTGCCGCCGTCGTGGCGGGCCGACGTCTTCGCCGGCTTCGCGATCGCCAACCGGGTGTTCGGCAACTGGATCCGCGGCCAGCTCGTGCTGGGCGTGACCGTGGGGATCGCCTCGTATGCGGGCCTCACGGCGCTCTCGATGTTCGTCGATCCCGTGTTCGGGCGGTTCGCCGTCCTGCTCGCGCTCATCGCCGGGATCCTGGAGCTGGTGCCCTTCATCGGCCCGATCATCGCGGCCGTGCCGGCGGTGCTCATCGGCCTTGCCGCGGGTCCCGCCGGCTTCCTCGCGGCGCTGCTCCTGTACCTGCTCATCCAGCAGCTCGAGAACAACGTCCTCGTGCCGAAGATCCAGGGCGACGCGGTGGAGCTGCACCCCTCCGCCGTGATGCTCGCCCTCGTCATCGGGGCGTCGCTGGGCGGCGTCCTGGGCGCGATCGTCTCGCTCCCGATCGCCGCGGCGTCGCGCGATCTCTTCCGGTATTGCTTCCGGCGGGTCTCCGATCCGCCCGCCTCCCCGGCCGAGGCGCTCGCGGCGATCTCGCCCCGGCTCGTGGCTGCCGGCGCGAGCGCCGGCTCGACCGGGTCCACGTAGCCGTCCCTCGCGTAACCGGGCCGTCCGCGCCGGCGTCAGGCCGCCGCGCGCAGCCCGAGTCGCCCGATCAGCCGGCCCGCCGTGGTCGCCTGGACGACGAGCGTGAACAGGACCACCCCGAACACGATGTCCTGCAGCAGGTCGCGCTGCGGCACCGTGGGCGGAAGGGACAGCGCAAGCGCGACGGCGACCGCGCCCCGGAGGCCCGCCCAGAACATCACGTGGAGCCAGGCACGGGGCAGGCCGCGTGACAGGCCGGCCGGATGCGCGACCCGGACCGCGCCGGCGAGGAGCCCGTACACGACGACCGCGCGGGCGACGAGGACGCCGACGACGCCGGCCGCGATCGCCACCGCCGAGTCGCGCAGGTCGGCGGCGGCCATCGCCACGCCGATGAGCAGGAACGCGAGCGCCGTCAGGACGTAGCCCACGAACTCCCAGACCGGCTCGATGCCCGCTTCCAGGGGCAGCGTCGCACCGCGACGATGAAGGAGCGCTGCCAGCGTCATCCCGGCGACCACGGTCGTCACGATCCCGCTGATGTGGAGGGTCTCGGCGACGAGGAACGATCCGTACGCGATCACCACGGTGACGAGGATCTCGACGATGTGGTCGCGCACCGCCCGGATGACCGCCCAGGCCACCAGGCCGGCGACCACCCCGAGCAGCGTCGACGCGACCACGACCCCCGCGAACGTGGCGACCGCGCCGGCAGGCTCCGTGACCCCGGCGACGCCCCGGAGCGCCAGCGCGTAGAGGACGATCGCGGTCCCGTCGTTGAACAGGCTCTCCGCTTCGACCAGGGACGCCAGCTGACGCGGCGACCCGAGGCGCCGGAACGTCGCGACGACCGCGACGGGGTCCGTCGCCGAGACGATCGCCCCCACGACGAACGCCAGCTCGAACGGCAGTCCCACGAGCGTCAGCACCGCCGCCACGATCAGCGCGCCGACGACCACGCCCGGCACCGCAAGCAACGCGACGCCGAGCAGCGACGGCGCGAGGTCCTCGAGTCGCGTCCGGATCGCAGCCTCGAACACGAGCCCCGGCAGGAACGCGACGATCACGAGCTGCGGATCGACCTGGAGCGGCGGCGTCACGAGCTGGATCACGATGCCCGCACCGACGAGGGCCACCGAGATCGGGAGTCTCGTCGCCCGGCTGACGAGCGCAGCCAGGAGCGCCGCCGCCAGCAGCACGACGAACGCCGCGACGGCGTCGAACGGCGTGACCGGCGCGCCCGTCAACCCGATGGGTCGCTGCCGGCCGCCTCCACCGGCGGCGTCGGGGACCGGGCCACGACGCCCTTCGACTGCGCGCGGGGCGCGTGACCGGGATGACCGGTCACCATTCGGCCCGCTGCTGCCGGATGTTCATGCTCTGCAGGATACCCAGCCCGATCGCCAGGCTGATCAGCGAGGCGCCGCCGTGGGTGATGAACGGCAGCGGGATGCCGGTGATCGGCATGATCCCCATGACCATCCCGGTGTTCACGAACAGCTGGAACAGGATCATCGAGGCCAGGCCGGCCCCGAACAGGGTTCCGAACGGATCGCGGGACCGCCACGCGGCGACGAGGATTCGCCAGATGAGGGCGGCAAACAGCAGGAACACGACCATACCGCCCACGAAGCCGAGCTCCTCGCCCAGGATCGCGAACACGAAGTCCGTCTCCTGGACCGGCAGGAACTCGCCCCGGTTCTGGGTGCCGTTCGTCAGCCCCAGCCCGAACGGACCGCCGTTGCCGATCGCGATCTGCGACTGGAACAGCTGCCAGCACGAGTCCTGGACGTTGCAGTTCGGATCGAGGAACGACGTCAGGCGGTCCCGCTGGTAGTCGCGCAGCACGTACGTGAACGCGATCGGCACGACTGCGAGCACGAGCCCGCCGAGCACGAGCAGCCAGCGGAGGCTGGCGCCGGAGAGGAACAGCATGCCGGCCAGGATCCCGGCGAACACGAGCGACGTGCCAAGGTCCGGCTGGAGCATGACCAGCACCCAGGCCGGTCCCACCACGAGGCACGCCCCGAGGATCGAGGCGAGCGAGTCCAGCTTGCCCTGGCGCGCCGAGAGGTACGCGGCGACCGAGATGATCGTGAGGATCTTCGCGAGCTCGCTGAACTGGAACACGAATGGCCCGATCGACACCCAGCGCGACGAGCCGCCCACGCCGTCGCCGACCGCGAGGGTGAGGACGAGCAATCCCAGGTTCGCGATGTAGATCGGGACCGCGAGCGTGCGCAGCCAGCGGTAGTCGAACGCAGTCGCGATCAGGAACACGACCATGGCCACGCCGGCCCACATCAGGCCCCGCGAGAACACCGATCCCGAGTCGAGCGCCGACCCGCCGTTCCCGACGCTGTTGCTGTACGCCATCACGAGCCCGATGACGGCGAGCAGCGCCGCATACGTCGTGAGCTGGAGGTCGTATGCGCGCCAGACCGTGCCCACCGAGCGCGCCGTGAGGTCCGCGAAGCGGCGCGGCTCCGCGCGCATCACGCCCATCGCGCCCCTCGCTCGGTCGTCGGGCTCGTCATCGGCAGATCAGTTCGACTGGTAGAAGTTGCCGCGCTCGAGGAGGTCCTTGATCCGGTAGTCCTTCTCGATGCCGTAGTAGAGCTGGAAGAAGCCCTTCACGATCTCGGTCGCCGCGTTGCCCTTCGTACGCGAGTCGTAGGCGAACGCCATCACGACGAGCTCGGAATCGCCCTTTGAGAAGTCCCCCCGGTACGGGTCGCCGGGGGTGAAGCCAGCGAACCACGAGTGGTACGGCAGACGGCCCTGATCGTCGCGGATTCCGAACTCGGCCGTGCCCGACTTTCCGGCCACCCTGACCGGCAGCTCGACCAGGTTGTACGTGTGGCGCAACGTCACGGTCGAGCGCGCCGCCTCGCGCATCTCCCGGAAGATGTTCGCCGGCACGTCCATCTCGCGGATGAGGTCGGGCTCGAACGGCTGGACCACGGTGCCGTCCGGGGCCACGATCTCCCGGACCAGCTGCGGCCGGTAGAGGCGACCGCCGTTGGCGAGCGCGGCGTACGCGTTGATGAGCTGGATCGGCGTGACGACGTCGTAGCCCTGGCCGATGCCGGCCTGGTACACCTCGCCCGGGAAGATCGGCTGGCCGAGCGTCTCCTGCTTCCACTGGTTCGAGGGCACGATCCCGGCCACCTCGCCGGGCAGGTCGACCCCGGTCGGCGCTCCGAAACCGTACTCGTGCGCCCAGCGGGCCAGCCGGTCGATGCCCAGCATCCCCGCGACCTGGAAGAAGTAGGTGTCGGAGCTGTGCCCGAACCCGCAGTCGAGGTCGCACGGCCCCCAGCCGCGCCGGTTCCACTCGTAGAAGCGCGTCGATCCCAGCGTGAGGAACGGCCGCGTCATCAGGCGCGTGGAGGGGGTGATCTCGCCCTCGGCGAGCCCGCCCGTGCCCGTGACGAGCTTGTACGTGGAGCCCGGCGGGTAGTGCGCCTGGACGGCGTGGTTCGTGAGCGGCTTGTCGGGGTCGTTGAGGAGCCGGGCGAAGTCCTCGTTCGAGATGCCCGTGGCGAACAGGTTGTTGTCGTACGTGGGCAGGCTCACGAGGGCGAGGATCTCGCCCGTCTGCGGGTTCATCGCGATCAGCACGCCCCGCTTGAGGCCCGCCTCCCGCATGCCCCACATCAGGGCCTCCTCGGCCATCTGCTGGACCTTGGTGTCGATCGTGAGCCTGAGGGAGGCTCCGGGGACCGCCTCCTGCACCGTGGACAGCACCTGCAGGCGACGGCCGGTGGCATCGCGCTCGACCAGCTGCGCGCCGTAGATCCCCCTGAGCTGCTCCTCGAACACCGCCTCGAGGGCGGTACGCCCGATCATGTCGTCGGGCAGGTAGCCATCGTCCTTGCGGTCCTCAAGGGTCTCCGCATCGATCGGACCCGTGTAGCCGAGGATGTGCGCGAACAGCGGACCGTACGCGTAGGCACGACGGGTCTCCACGACGACCTCCACGCCCGGCAGCTCGTCGTTCGACTCGGCGACGAGACGGGCGGTCGCCTCGGGCACGTCCTGCGCGACCCGCACCAGGTCGAACCGCGAGCCGGGATTGCCGTCGATCGCCTCGTGGATCACGGCTGGGTCGATGCCCAGGAGCGCACCGAGTCGCGCGGCCACTTCGTCGCGCCGCGACTCGGGCAGATCAGAGGGCCGGATCTTCACCGCGAACGAGGCCACGTTGCTGACGAGCTCGCGGCCGGCACGGTCGAAAATCTGGCCGCGGGTCGCGACGATCGGGTCGGCGACCGTGCGGTTGCGCTCCGCGCGGGCGGCGAAGGTCGAGCCGTTGATGATCTGGAGGTAGAACAGGCGGGTCGCGAGCGTGCCGAACACGAGCAGCACGACGAGCCCGAAGGCGAGGAACCGGAGCGGCTGGCGCTGTCGCTCGGGCCGGCCGCCGAGGTAGACGTCGTTCACCAGTCCACCCGCTCGGCTTCCCGGCGGCGGAGCACGACGGCCACCACGAGCGGGCCGGCGAGCGCGGCGATCACAGTGTCGTAGACGGCCCCGGGCAGCACGGCCGCGAGCGGGTCGGCGATGGGCGTCGGGCCACGGAGGGCGGAGTAGAGCGCGAGAAAGGTCAAGGAGAACACCGGGCTGCAGATCGCAGTGACAACGATCGGGGCGAGGACGCGGAAGCGCCCGAAGCCCGCCGCGAGGGCGGCACCTGCACCGGCGGCGACGAGCAGCGCGAATGCGGAGGAGCCGAGTGGACGCTGGGCCAGGACATCGAGCGCGAGGCCGCCGACGAATGCGACGGTGAGCCCTCCCTCGACGCCGGCGGCGATCGCCCACACGAGGCCGAGCAGGAGGACCGGGTGCGGGACCGCGCCCGCGATGGTCAGATATGGGATGACGGTGAGTTCGACGAGCGCCGCCGCCACGGCGCCGAGCGCGGCAAGGGCCAGGCTCATGGCGTTCGATCCCCGGCGTGAGCCGACGGTCGGCGCCCTCGCTGGCGACCGCCACGGCGGTGGACGACGATGCGGAGGCGAGTATCCCACGGCCCCCTCGGCGGGGCAACGGCGTCAGCCGACACCGGGCCGCGGCAGGGCGATGCCGTAGCGGGACACCATGTCGGCGAATCTCGCACGCGTGGGGTCGTCCAGCAGGTCGAGGTTCGCCGCGACGACGGGCGCGACGACGTCGCGCAGGTAGCGGCCCCGCACCATCCACTGGTAGTAGGACCTGCCCCCGTGGTGGTATGGGCCGTACACCCGGCCGCCCGGAAACGTGCGCTCGAGCCAGGCGAACAGGGCCGCATGCCGCGTGTGCATGCGCAGGGTGAGCTGTGGCTGCCGTCCGTCGCCGCCGAAGTGACCTTCGCCCACCATCAGGCCGAGGAAGAAGCCGATGGCGCGCGGGTCGGGCGGTGGGGGGGTTGCCTCGACCCCAGCTTCGATGTCCGCGCCGCTCCGCCAGGGGTCGTCGTCGTGCACGAGCCGGACCGTAGCGACGAAGGTGTTTCACCGTCAAGTTTCTCGTGAAACACTCCTGGTTTGGGGGGCTTCCCGACTGCACCCGCCGGCTACCGGCGAGCGTGGCAGTGAAGTCAGGGGTGAGCGCGAGCAAATCGCGAGTCGTGAGCATGAGCGGGCCGGGGTCGGAGGAGCTGCCGATGCTAGAATGTCGTTCCGTGACGTACCGCACAGGCCGCTGAGTGGGCCGCATTCTCGCCTGCTCCAACCAGAAGGGCGGCGTCGGGAAGACCACCACCGTCGTCAATCTCGCCACCTCGCTCGCACGGGCCGGCGCCAGCGTCCTCGTCGTCGATCTCGATCCCCAGGGGAACGCCACCTCGGGTTTCGGCGTGGAGCGCGCCGCGATCCGCGAGTCGACGTACGACGTGCTTCTCGGCAACGCCCACCTCGCCGATGCGCACATCCCGACGAAGGTCCCCGGCCTCCGGCTGCTCCCGTCCGCGATCGCCCTTGCGGGTGCCGAAGTCGAGCTCGCCGCGGCGATCGGTCGCGAGCGCCGCCTCGACCGTGCCCTGTCGGTCGCGCGTGATTCGTTCGACTGGATCTTCATCGACTGCCCGCCGAGCCTGGGTCTGCTCACGATCAATGCCCTGACGGCGGCGGATGCGGTGCTCGTCCCGATCCAGTGCGAGTACTACGCCCTCGAGGGCCTCACGCAGCTGCTCGCCACGATCAACCTGGTCAGGGATCACCTCAACGCCGATCTCGCCATCGCCGGCGTGCTGCTCACGATGTACGACGCACGCACGAATCTCTCGTCCGAAGTGGCGGCCGAGGTGCGTCGTCATCTCGACGGGACGGTATTCCAGACGATCGTGCCGCGGAGCGTCAGGCTGTCGGAGGCTCCGAGCCACGGCCTGCCGATCGCGCTCTACCGCCCCGACTCGCGGGGTGCCGAGGCCTACGAGGCCCTCGCCGTCGAGCTTCGCTCCCGATACGGGGACGGCAACCCACCGGCGCACGGCCCCGCGCCGTCCTCATCCGAGTTCGCAGGAGCCGTGCGATGACCGTGGGATCCGAACGAACCGGCGCGCTCGGCCGCGGCCTCGCGTCGCTCATCCCGCATCGCGATGCCGGTCCCGGGCCGACGGAGATTCCGCTCGCCCGGATCGTCCCGAACCGCTATCAGCCCCGTACGCGGATGGGCGACGAGGAGCTCCAGGAGCTCGCGGCGAGCATTCGGGAGCATGGCGTCCTGCAGCCGGTCCTCGTCTCGCAGACCCTCGAGGGCTACGAGCTCATCGCCGGCGAGCGCCGCGTGCGCGCGGCACGGCTGGCCGGGCTGGACCGCATCCCCGCCGTCATCCGGCAGCTGGCCGATCGAGATCGACTCGAGCTCGCGATCGTGGAGAACGTGCAGCGTGCGGACCTCGATCCGCTGGAGGAAGCGAGCGCCTACCGCCAGCTGGCGGAGGAGTTCGGGCTCAGCCAGGAGCGGATCGCGGAGCGCGTCGGCAAGGCACGCGCGACGATCGCGAACACGATGCGGCTGCTCGACCTCCATCCCGAGGTCCAACGCGCGATCGCCGAGCGCGAGATCACCGAGGGGCACGGGCGGGCACTCGGCGGACTCTCGCCCGACGCGCAGCGCCAGCTGTTGCCGATGGTCATCTCCCAGGGCCTCTCCGTGCGCCAGACGGAAGAGCTCGTCCGACGCCTGCGAGAGCCCCGCACCGCCCCCACGGAGTCTTCGGTCCAGCGTCTGGATCCGGATCTGGAGCGTGTGGAGGAGGACCTGCGGGCCACGCTGGGCACGAAGGTCAGCCTCGTGCGGTCCCGACGGGGCGGCAGGATCGTCATCGAGTACTACAGCGAAGAGGAGCTTGGCCGGCTGTACGACCGGCTGATCGGGAGGAACGCGTGACGGACGTTGAGGACCGGGCGCCGAGCGGCGAGACGAACGGCCGCTCGCCCCGCGGACGTCGGTCGCGCGCCGGTGGCGACTACACGGCCGCCAGCATCCAGGTCCTCGAGGGTCTCGAGGCGGTCCGACGTCGGCCCGGGATGTACATCGGCTCGACCGACGTCCGGGGGTTGCACCACCTGGTGTGGGAGGTCGTTGACAACTCGATCGACGAGGCCATGGCCGGCCACGCGACGACGGTCACGGTCACGATCGCCGAGGACGGCATGGTCACGGTCGAGGATGACGGCCGTGGCGTGCCCGTGGGACGCCACTCGACCGGCAAGGACGCCCTGGAGGTCGTGCACACGGTGCTCCACGCGGGCGGCAAGTTCGGCGGCGGCGGGTACAAGGTCTCGGGCGGTCTGCACGGCGTCGGCGTCTCGGTCGTGAACGCGCTCTCCAGCTGGCTGCGGGTCGAGTCGGCCCGGGATGGCGGCATCTGGGCCCAGGAGTACGAGCGGGGCAAGCCGAAGACCCCGGTGACGAAGATCGGCCCGCAGGGCGATCGGCGCGGCACGCGTACCTGCTTCCGCGCCGACGCCGAGATGTTCGAAAGCATCGACTACTCGTTCGACACGATCGTCCAGCGGCTGCGGGAATCCGCGTACCTGACGAAGGGCGTGTGGATCACGCTCCGCGACGAGCGGGTGGACCGGGAGCGGTCGTTCTACTTCGAGGGCGGCCTCATCTCGTTCGTCCGCCACCTGAACCGGAGCAAGGAGGTCCTCCACTCCCGGCCGATCTACGCCGAGCGGCGCGACGGCACGACGACGATCGAGGTCGCGCTCCAGTACAACGACTCGTATTCGGAGAACGTCCTCGCGTTCGCGAACAACATCAACACGGTCGATGGCGGCACCCACGTCACCGGCTTCCGTCGCGCGCTCACGCGGTCGCTCAACGACTGGGCGAAGCGCAACGGCGTGCTGCGGGACGCTGACGGCAACCTCTCCGGCGACGACGTCCGCGAGGGGCTGACTGCGGTCATCAGCGTCAAGCTGACCGAGCCGCAGTTCGAGGGCCAGACGAAGGCCAAGCTCGGCAACGCCGAGGTCGCCGGCCAGGTCGAGGCCGCGGTTGCCGACGCGATCGCCCAGCATCTCGAGGAGAACCCGGCTGACGGTCGCCGGATCATCGAGAAGTGCCTCACGGCCGCCCGCGCCCGCGAGGCCGCCCGCAAGGCCCGCGACCTCGTCATCCGCAAGGGCGCGCTCGACGGGCTGTCGCTACCGGGCAAGCTCGCCGACTGCCAGGAGCGGGACCCGGCGAAGAGCGAGCTCTACATCGTCGAGGGCGACTCCGCGGGTGGCTCGGCGAAGCAGGGCCGTGACCGTCGGTTCCAGGCAATCCTTCCCCTGCGCGGCAAGCTGCTCAACGTCGAGAAGGCCCGCCTGGACAAGATCCTCAGCTCGGAGAACGTCCGGCCGCTCATCATCGCGCTCGGCGCGGGGATCGGGGACACGTTCGATCTCGCGAAGCTGCGGTACCACCGCGTGATCATCATGACCGACGCGGACGTCGATGGTGCCCACATCCGCACGCTGCTCCTGACGTTCTTCTACCGGCACATGCCGCTCGTCATCGACGCCGGCTTCCTGTACATCGCCCAACCGCCGCTGTATCGCGTGAGCACGGGCAAGGTCACCCGGTACGCCCAGACCGAGAAGGATCGTGACCGGATCGTCCGCGAGATGAACGCCCGGAACCTCACCGTGCAGCGGTTCAAGGGCCTGGGCGAGATGAACGCGGACCAGCTATGGGAAACCACGATGAACCCGGAGACGCGAACCCTGCTGCGGGTCGAGGTCGAGGACGCCGTCGAGGCCGACGCCATCTTCACGAAGCTCATGGGCGAGAAGGTCGAGCCCCGGAAGGACTTCATCCGGACCGAGGCCCGGAAGGTGCGCAACCTTGACATCTGACGCGGCCGTCGCCGCCGGGCCGGGCATCCGGTACCGCTCGGGCCGGCTCGAGATCGCCCCGCACAACTGCTTCGCGTGCGGTTCCCTCAACGCGCAGGGCCTCCACCTCGAGCTCCACGCGCAGGACGGCCGCTGCTGGACCCGGCTCGAGCTGCCCCGGCGCTTCGAGGGCTGGGAGGGGATCGCGCACGGCGGGATCATCGCGACCATCCTCGACGAGGTGATGGCCTGGGCGCTCGTGGAGCACGACCTGTGGGGCGTGACCGCGCGGATGTCGCTCGACTACCGGCAACCCGTCCCGGTGGAGACGCCGATCCGCGCGGAAGGGTGGATCACAGAGGCGCGCCGCCGGGTCGTCGAGGCGGCAGGTGAGATCGTCGACGCCCGGGACGGCTCGCTGCTGGCGCGCGGGACGGCGACGTTCGTCGGGGCGAGTCCCGCCCGGAAGGCGGAGCTGCAGGCGCGGTACCAGGTCCGGTTCGTCCCCGACGGGGAGGCCACCGCGTGACCGCCACGGCCGTCGCGGCCGCCCCGAGTCAGACCACCGCCCGTGCGCTGGCGTTCGTGGCCGCCCATCGTGCGCACGCCGAGCAGCTCGGTCGGGCTCTCGCCGACCACGCGGGCGATCCCCCGTCGTTCGCTGCCGCGCTGCGCGCGGGCCTCGCCTCGCTCGCGGATCCGGAGTACCTCGCGGGCCAGCGCCGGGTGGCTCCCGGCATCGGCAGCCTCCACGGCGTTCGCTCCCCGCTGCTGGCCTCGCTCGCCAGGGCGCTCCGAGCCGAGACACGCCACGATCCGGCGATGCCGTTGCTCGACGTCGCCCAGCGACTGCTGCGCGAGCCCGAACTCGAGGCGCACTGGCTCGCCTTCGGCATCCTCGAGCGGACGATCACGCGGGAGCCGGAGCGGACGTGGCAGCTCCTCCGCGGCGCGGCGGCACGCGCCGGGGACTGGATCACCGTCGACACGCTCGCCCGCCCCTACGGTCGGGGCATCCTGGGCGAGGCCTTCCGGTGGGCCGAGCTCGAGCAGCTCGTGTACTCGCCTTCGCGCCGGGAGCGCCGGCTCGTCGGCTCGACGATTGCCACGATCCCGCATCTCGACCGGCAGGCGGGTCGCTCGCCGGGCACCGTTCGCCACGGGCTGGAGCTCGTCGGCCAGCTGATCGGCGACGACGAGCCCGACGTCCGCAAGGCGCTCTCCTGGGCGCTCCGCACGCTGGCCGCCCTGGACGGCCCGGCCACGGCCGCATTCCTGACCGCCGAGACGGACGAGGCGGCGCGCACGGCCGACGGCCACCGCGCCTGGGTCATCCGCGACAGCCTGTCCCGACTGGCGCCGCCCGTCGCCGCCGAGCTGCGCTACCGGCTCGACGGGATCCGGGTTCGCACCGGAGCCCCCGCCACCTCGCGCGCATTCCGGACCCGGGCCGCCTTCGCCGGGCTCGGCCTCGACGTGCCGCCCGCGGAACGCCCGACCGTGAGCCGCCCATGAACCGCAGGAGCACCCCGTGACCGACGACCTGGGGAACGTCAGAGCGATCCGCGTCGAGGAGGAGATGCGCGTCTCCTACCTCGACTACGCGATGAGCGTCATCGTGTCCCGGGCGCTGCCGGATGTCCGCGACGGGCTGAAGCCCGTCCACCGCCGGATCCTCTACACGATGGGCGAGATGGGCCTCTCGGCGACGTCCGCCTATCGCAAGTGCGCGGCGATCGTCGGCGAGGTGATGGGCAAGTACCACCCGCACGGCGACGTGGCCCTGTACGACGCCCTCGTCCGGCTCGCGCAGGACTTCTCCATGCGCTACCCCCTCGTCGACGGGCAGGGCAACTTCGGATCCGTCGACGGCGACGCCGCGGCGGCGATGCGCTACACGGAGGCGCGCCTCACCGCGATCGCCGCGGAGCTCCTCGCGGACATCGACAAGGACACTGTCGACTTCGTCGACAACTACGACGGCACCCAGAAGCAGCCCTCCGTGCTGCCGGCGAAGCTCCCGAACCTGCTCGTCAACGGCTCGAGCGGGATCGCGGTCGGGATGGCCACGAACATCCCGCCGCACCACCTGGGCGAGATCGTCGATGCCACCGTCGCGCTGATCGACGACGCCGAAATCACGAACGACGACCTGTGCGGCCTCGTGAAGGGTCCCGACTTCCCGACCGGGGGCACGATCTTCCGCTTCGAGACGCGTCGGAACCCGCTCACCGGCGAGCAGGAGACGATCGACGCGATCCGCGAGATGTACGCCCACGGCCACGGCCGGGTGGTGATGCGCGCCCAGGTCGCGTTCGAGGAGACCCGCTCCGACCGGACCGCGATCATCGTCACCGAGCTGCCGTACCAGGTGAACAAGGCGGCGCTGCTGGAGAAGATCGCCGACCTGGTCCAGGGCAAGGACCGCAAGATCGACGGGATCTCGGACCTGCGCGACGAGTCCGACCGCGACGGCATGCGGATCTACATCGAGGTCAAGCGGGACGCCAACCCGCACAAGGTGCTGAACCAGCTGTTCAAGCACACCCCGATGCAGATGGCGTTCAACCTCAACATGATCGCGCTCGTCGACGGCCAGCCGCAGACGCTGCCGCTCAAGAGCGTGCTCCAGCACTACGTCGACCACCGGCGCGAGATCGTCCGCCGGCGGACGGAGTTCGACCTCGAGAAGGCGCGAGCCCGGGCGCACATCCTCGAGGGCCTGAAGATCGCCCTGGACAACCTCGACGCGGTGATCGCGACGATCCGCGCGTCGGCCGATGTCGAGGTCGCCCGGACGAATCTGATGGCGAGCTTCGGGCTGTCCGAACCACAGGCGCAGGCGATCCTGGACATGCGCCTCGCCCGCCTGGCGGCGCTCGAGCGCAAGAAGATCGAGGACGAGTACCTGCAGGTCATCCAGCTCATCGCGGAGCTCGAGGACATCCTTGCGAACCCGGCCCGGGTGCTCCAGATCATCAAGGACGAGCTCCACGAGCTGAAGCGCAAGTACGCCGGCGAGCGACGCACGCGCGTCGCGGACGACTCCAGCCGCGAGATGACCGACGAGGACCTGATCGCGGACGAGGACGTCGTCGTCACGATCAGCCGGCGCGGCTACATCAAGCGCCAGCCCGTGGCCACGTACCGCCGCCAGCATCGCGGCGGCAAGGGCGTCATCGGGCACACGACGCGCGAGGAGGATGCGATCGAGCACCTCCTCGTCGCGAACACGCACGACTGGGCGCTGTTCTTCACGAACAAGGGCCGCGTGTTCAGCGCGAAGGTCCACGCGATCCCGGACGCCACCCGCCAGGCGAAGGGGATGGCGATCATCAACCTGCCGGGCGTCCAGGTGGAGCCGGGCGAGGTGCCGATGGCCACGATCGTGCTGCCCAACTTCGAGCCCGGGCACTTCCTGGTCATGGCAACCCGGCGCGGGATCATCAAGAAGACCCCGCTCGAGCAGTTCGAGCGCGTCCGGTCGACGGGCATCCGCGCGATCACGATCAACGACGACGACGAGCTCGCCTGGGTCGACGTGTCGAGCGGCAGCGACGACGTGATCATCGCCACGGCGCAGGGCATGCTCGCCCGGTTCGCCGAGGACGAGGTCCGGCCGATGGGCCGCGACGCCGCGGGGGTGATCGGCATCCGGCTGCTGAAGCGGGCGGACGACCAGGTCGTCGCGATGGCGGTCGTCGAGCCCGGCGCGGACCTGCTCGTGCTCACCGAGACCGGCTACGGGAAGCGTGTTCGGCTCGAGGAGTTCCGCCGCAAGCACCGCGGCGGCCAGGGCGTGAAGCTCATCTCGCTCGAGGGCCGCAAGACCGGTCGCGTGGCCGCGGTCCAGCAGGTGACCGACGCGGACGAGGAGCTCGTCCTCATCTCGGCCGGCGGGCAGGTCGTGCGCACCGACACCGGCAGCATCAACCGCTACTCACCGGGCGCGCGGGGCGTGATCGTCATGCGTCTCGCGGAGGGCGACAGCGTGGCGGCGATCGCGGCGTTCCGGCCCGGACTTGCCTCGCGCAACGGCATCGGCGACGATGCGCTTCCGGCCGACGGCGCGATCGGCGCGGGTGCCCAGCCCAGCGTGCCGCGGGAGGGATGACGAAGCAGTGACCGCATTCGCGGACCGCGATCCCTTGAGCTCCGACCAGTTCGAGATCTACCACGGGAACGCGAATCCGGACCTCGCCCGGCGGATCGCCAGCTATCTCGGCGCCGAGCCCGGCAAGGCCGAGGTGTTCCAGTTCGCGAACGAGAACATCTTCGTCAAGATCCTCGACAACGTCCGCGAGAAGGACGTCTTCCTCGTCCAGCCGACCTGCCACCCGGTCAACCAGTCGATCATGGAGCTGCTGATCCTGATCGACGCCTTCAAGCGGGCATCGGCCGGGCGGATCACGGCCGTGATCCCGTACTACGCCTACGGGCGGTCGGACAAGAAGGACCAGCCACGGGTTCCCATCACCGCGCGCCTGATCGCGGACATGATCACCGTCGCCGGCGCGGACCGAGTCCTCACGATGGACCTCCACCAGGGCCAGATCCAGGGATTCTTCAACATCCCGGTCGACGAGCTGACCGCGGTCCACATCCTGTCGCGGTACTTCATCGACAAGGGGCTCAGGGACCTCGTCGTCGTCACCGACCTCGGCTTCGCCAAGCGCGCCCGCCAGTTTGCCGAGCTCATGGACGCCCCGCTCGCGATCATCGAGAAGCGGCGCCACGGCAACCTGGACCGCGCCGAGGTGATGAACGTCATCGGTGACGTGCGCGGCCGGCGGGCGGTGATCGTCGACGACGAGATCGACACCGGCGGCACGCTCATCGAGATCGTCCGGGCGCTGGAGCGCGAGGGCGTCACCGAGATCTACGCCTGCGCGACCCACGCCGTCCTGTCCGACCCCGCGGTGGATCGGATCCGGCGCTCGAACCTCGTGGAGGTCGTGGTCACCGATACGGTGCCGCTGCCGCCCGCGAAGCGGATCCCGCAGCTCAAGGTCCGCTCGATCGCGCCGCTCATCGGCGAGGCGATCCGTCGCATCCACCGCGGCGAATCCGTCGGCGCCCTCTTCTCGTCCGAGGTGTCCTTCACCCAGGGCCACCTGTGGGACGACACGTTCGGCGGGGACGAGGGTGGCAGCCACCACCAGCGCGGATCGGACGATGCCGCGGAGCCCCCAGCCGGCTCCGCGCCGTACGCCGTCGCAGCCCGTCCAGGAGACCGATGACGCTTCAACTCCACCGCCCGGACGGCAAGGGCGGCCTCGAAGTCCGAACGACCCGCGACCGGGACTGGCGCAACGCCCTGCGCTCGCCGCGCTGGGGCCGATCGCTGCCCAAGGGGCGCCCGCCGCGGCTCGACAATCCCGAGATGAACCCGACATCCAGCTTCCGGTCGGTGCTGTTCTGGGCAGGACTCAGCGGCCTGACGTTCGTGGTGCTCGTCCTCGGATACGGAACGGGATTCTGGGGCTCCTGACCCTCCGGCCGCCGAGGCGACGGAACCGAGACCGACGAAGCGGCGTCCCGCGGCCATGCGACGCGCACTGATCGCCTTCGGAACCCTCGGCGGCGGGACGCTGATCGCCTTCGTCCTCGCCGCGCTGGCGTTCCTAGCCGATCCCACCGGCCGGCTCGTGCCGGTTGCCGGCGGACCCATCGCCGTGATGCGCGGCCAGGCCGTGGTCGATCGCGCGATGCCGCTGCCCATGCCCGCGGCGGAGGACGCGGTCGTCGGCGTCGGTGCCGCACCGGCGCCGGTCGTGATCGACGAGGCGATCGAGAAGGAGCTCGCCCGCGACGCCGGCGGCTGACGCCGACCGCAGATCCGGCCCCGAACGCCCCGATCGGGCCGCCCGGCAGGGCAACCTATACTCCCCCGGCCATGCGATTCCTGTCCCGATTCGTCGATTCGAACGACCGCGAGCTGCGCCGGCTCCAGCCGTTCGTCGACGAGATCAACGACCTCGAACCCGAGTTCGAGGCCCTCTCAGACGACCAGATCCGCGAGCGCATCGCCGACATCCGGGCCGAGCTGACCGCGGCCGCGCGTCCCGACGAGCCCTCCGACGACGAGCGCACGCATCCCGACCTCGAGCGGCGCCGCGACCTCGCCAAGGCGCGCCGGAAGCGCGAGCAGGAGCGGATCCAGGTCGCGCTCGACGACGCGCTGCCCGAGGTGTTCGCGGCCGCTCGGGAGGCGATGAAGCGGACGCTCGGGATGCGTCACTTCGACGTCCAGCTCCTGGGCGGCATCGTCCTCCACCAGGGCCGGATCGCCGAGATGAAGACCGGCGAGGGCAAGACGCTCGTTCCGACGCTCGCGCTCACGCTCAACGGCCTGACCGGGCGGGGCGCCCACCTCGTGACGGTCAACGACTACCTCGCCCGGCGCGACGCGCAGTGGATGGGGCCCGTCTACCACTTCCTTGGGCTGTCGGTCGGGATCATCGTTGGCGGCCGCGGCGGCGGCCAGGAGGCGTATGTCTTCGAGCCGGGGCACCCGACGAGCGACGAGCGCCTGATCAACCTCCGGCCGGCCACGCGCCGCGAGGCGTACGCGTGCGACATCACGTACGGAACGAACAACGAGTTCGGGTTCGACTACCTCCGGGACAACATGGTCCTCGAGCTCGAGCAGCGGGTGCAGCGCGAGCGGGCGTACGCGATCGTCGACGAGGTCGACAACATCCTCATCGACGAGGCGCGGACCCCGCTGATCATCGCGGGCGAGGCGGCCGAGTCGGCCGACCTGTACTTCACGTTCGCGCGGCTGGTCCCGAAGCTGAAGCCCCGGCCCGAAGGTGCCGAGGAGGGCGGCGACTACTTCGTCGACCTCAAGGACCGGGCGGTGAGCCCGACCGAGGAGGGCGTCGCGAAGATCGAGCAGCTGCTCGGGATCCAGAACCTCTACGACGCGGATCCCCGGCTCGCTCGCTACTTCGACTCCGCCCTCAAGGCGCACGCGCTCTACAAGCGCGATCGGGACTACATCGTCGAGAACGGCGAGATCGTCATCGTCGATGAGTTCACGGGCCGCAAGATGCCCGGCCGGCGCTGGTCCGAGGGCCTCCACCAGGCGATCGAGGCGAAGGAGGGGCTGCGGGTCCAGCGCGAGAGCCGGACGCTCGCGACGATCACGTTCCAGAACTACTTCCGGCTGTACGACAAGCTCGCCGGCATGACCGGCACCGCGATGACCGAGGCCGAGGAGTTCCACAAGATCTACAACCTCGAGGTCGTCGCGATCCCCACCCACCGGCCGATGATCCGCGAGGATCATGCGGACCTCGTGTTCCGCAACGAGCGCTCGAAGTTCAACGCGCTCATCGACGAGATCGAGGAGATGACGGCCGCCAACCGGCCCGTCCTCGTGGGCACCGTCTCGGTCGAGAAGTCCGAGATCCTGGCCGAGATGCTCCGCCGGCGCGGCATCCGGCACGAGGTCCTGAACGCGAAGTTCCACGAGAAGGAGGCGGGCATCGTCGCCCAGGCCGGGCGGCCGGGCGCGGTGACGATCGCCACGAATATGGCCGGCCGCGGCACGGACATCAAGCTCGGCGGCGAGCCGGCCGGACTCGCCTCGGAGGCGCTCCACAAGCGCGGGCTCAATCCCGCCGAGGTGGACCGCGAGACGTACGAGGCCGCACTCGCCGAGGCGCGGACGATCACGGACCGCGATCACGACGTCGTCGTCGCGGCCGGCGGGCTCCACATCATCGGCACGGAGCGCCACGAGAGCCGCCGGATCGACAACCAGCTGCGGGGCCGCGCGGGACGCCAGGGCGATCCTGGGTCGTCACGCTTCTACCTGTCCCTCGAGGACGAGCTGATGAAGCGGTTCGCCTCCGAGCGGATGGCGGGCCTCATGGAGCGGCTGGGGCTCGAGGACGACGTCGCCATCGAGTCACGGCTGGTGAGCCGGACGATCGAGCAGGCCCAGAGCCGGGTCGAGGGTTTCAACTTCGACATCCGCAAGCGGGTGGTGGAGTTCGACGACGTCATCAACCGGCAGCGCGAGACGATCTACGCCGAGCGCGACAAGGTGCTCCGCAACGAGGACCTCACGGAAACCGTGCGGTCATTCCTCGACGACGAGGTCGAGGTGCTGGTCGACCAGTTCGCCGGCGGCTCCGATCCTGACCAGTGGCACCTCGACGGGCTCGCAGCCGCGCTCCGGGCGATGGGCCTCGACGGGGAGGGGACGTCCGAGGAGGACCTGTGGGCGGTCGGTGGCCGCGATGCGCTCGTCGACCACCTGCGCGACCTCGTGGATGCGAAGCTGGAGGCGAAGGAGCGCGAGCACGGCGAGGAGCTCTGGAGCCAGGTGGAGCGCGTCGTGCTCCTGCGCACGATCGACTCGCTGTGGGTGGAGCACCTCACGGAGCTCGACGACATGCGCCGCGGCATCGGGCTCCGCGGCTACGCGCAGCAGGATCCGCTCAACGAGTTTCGCAAGGAGGCGTTCCGCCTCTACCAGGAGCTGCGCGACCTCATCCGCCGCCAGGTCGCCAGCTCGATCTTCCGGGTGACGGTTACCCGCCAGCCGGAGCCCCCGCCGTCGGGCGTGTTCGGGATGCCCGGACCCGGCCAGCGGGCGGCCGCGGGAGCTGCGGGCACGACAGCCGGCGGCGCGCGGGCATCGGGCAACGGAGCCGCCGGAGCGGCCGCGACGGCGACGACCGTGACGCGGAGCGCGGGCCTTGCGGCATCCACCACAACGACCTCGTCGGCGGGCGCCGGGTCCGCGATCCGCCGAAGCGGCGCCGCCGAGCCGATCGCCGGCGGCTTGCCGGCGGATCCGATGCGCTCGGTTCGTGAGGTCGCGGGCGGCGACGGGGCGGGCTCCGCCCAGGGCGTCCGGCCCGGATACACGCCGAGCGGCCAGAGGATCGGGCGCAACGATCCGTGCTGGTGCGGCTCCGGGCAGAAGTACAAGAAGTGCCACGGCCGCTGACGGCCGTTCGATCCGCCTCGCTCATGCGCCTCATCCTCGCCGCCTCGGTGGGGCTCGCGGTCGTGGGCGCCTACGCGGCGTACCGCGTCTGGGAGCAGGGGGAGCGCGACGAGCAGCGTCCCGTCGACGCGATCGTCGTCCTCGGGGCCGCCCAGTACAACGGGCGCCCGTCGCCGCTGTTCGAAGCCCGCCTCGATCACGCGCTTTCCCTCTACTTCGCCGGCATCGCCCCCCGGATCGTCGTGACCGGCGGCAAGGCGGAGGGCGACCGGTGGACCGAGGCGGACGCTGCGCGCGCGTACGCACTCGCCCACGACGTGCCGGCGAACGCGATCCTCGCCGAGGATCAGGGCAGGAACACCCTCGAGTCGCTGCGGGCCGTCGCCGACATCCTTGCCGACGAGGAGCTCGAGTCGGCGGTGTTCGTCTCGGACCGGTCGCACATGCTGCGCGTGCTCCGGATCGCCCGCGATCTCGGGATCGATGCCTACGGCTCGCCGACCCGGACCTCACCGCTCGAGCACGACATCGGGGCGCGCGTTCAGGCGTATGTGCACGAGCTCGGTGCCCTCGCCGTGTACTTCGTCGCCGGGGCGGCGCCGCCCTTCGAGAGCCTCGAGACGGCGTCCTCCGGTCGCTGAATCCGGGACGCCCTCTTGGCGTCCCGAGAGGCCGTCCCTATACTCGGCGCAACCCTTCGCGTCAGCGGGACCAGCCCCCTCCCGCGACCCCCCGCGCCCCCCCGACAGACGTCGCACGGTACCGCCCGGCGTGCCCCCCGGGCCAAGCGAGAGTGAGGGATCGGTGAAGCAGGCCGAGGAAGCCCCGTTCGTGGATCTCATCGCCTGCGAACGGGACTGTCGGACCTGCAGCTACGCTGCCGCCCTCGACTGTGACGGAAACTGCGGCGTCTGCCCGCACAACGGCTACTGCCCCTGCGTGAACCCCGTCGTCGCCCGGAGCAAGACCGCCCTTCGGCTGATCGAGCTCCGCCCGATCCTCCTGCAGGACCTCCAGGCCCGGAACTGATGGACGCCG
>DASSPX010000153.1:0-4272 GCA_035699445.1 Candidatus Limnocylindrales bacterium
CCCGACGACGATCGGGACCGCTGTAGTCCATCCCGCTCACTGGCTCTCCTTCTCGGACAGGGGGATCGCGAGGCGGACGACCGAGCCCCCGTCGGGACGCGATCGTACTTCGAAGGCCGCCCCGATCAGCTCGGCACGCTCACGCATGAACTGGAGACCGAAGTTGCGGCGACCGCGCGCAGCCACCGCGCCGACGTCGAAGCCCCGGCCATCGTCGTGCACCTCGACGACCCACGCGTCGTCCGCGACGCGGGTCGACAGCGTGATCGTCGTGGCCGCCGCGTGCTTGCGCACATTCTGCAGGGCTTCCTGGACGATGCGCAGGACCACCGTCTGCTGCGGCTCCGTGAGCCGCTCGGCCGGGGCCCGCAGGTCCGTCCGAACCTGGATGCTCGACAGCGTCGCCATCGTCGTGGCGGTTTCCATCAGCGAGCCGTCCAGCCCCAGCTCGACGAGCACCGGCGGCCGCAGCTGGGTGATGAAGGAACGCACGTCGCCCAGCTCCCGGCGAAGCAGCTCCCGCAGGAAGCCCAGCTCCGCCCGAGCGAGGCGCGCGTCGGTTTCGAGGACGCGCTCGATGTATTCCACCTGGAAGATCGCGTTCGAGAGGGCCTGGGCCGGGCCGTCGTGGACCTCCTGGGCGAGCCGTGCCCGCTCGGCCTCCTGGGCCTCGACGATCTTCATCTGCTGCTGCGCCGGCGTGATCGGGGCGTCCTGCGCTCCGATGAGCGTGGCATCGCCGCGCTCGAGGAACACCCATGTGCTGTCGAGGCTGCGGATCGCGAGCTCAAGGCGGGACAGCTCCGACTGGCAGCGGCCGAGGTCGGCGGCCAGCTGGTCGGCCCGGCGTCGTGCTTCCCGGATCTGCGCGTCCCGGGCACCGGCCTCGGCGGCCTCGAGCGCCGGAAGGCTCGCCGCGGCCCCCGCGTCGTCGATCGTCCGGTCGGCGGCCCGCCCCTCGAGCGCGTCGAGCTCGTCGCGCAGATGCTGCAGGCGCCCGATCTCGTCGACATAGGCGGCCCGGTAGCGGTCGCGGACGGCGCGGAGCGTGTTCGCGCTGTACGTGAGCGCTGCCTTCGCCTCCGCGTGCAGCGCATCGAACTGCGCCCCGCGACCCTCAGCGCCGTCCATCGGGTTCGGAGTATAGGAGGCCCCCTTGCCGCTCACGGGCCCACCTCGAGACAGGCAAGCCGGAACACCCGCATCCCCTCGATCGCGGCGGCATCGTCCGGATCGGGCGGCGTACCCAGGTGGAGCTCCACGAAGCAATCCGCGCCGGGCGCGTCGGTATCGAGCACCGCGGGCCACTCCTCGTGGTCGGCCTTGCCCACGATCAGCATCCGTGTGCCGGGGAAGGCGCGCGCGAGATCGATGACGTCCTCCGGTGACTCGGCGGGGAGCGCGAGCGTCGGGATCCGCTCCGTCTCCGCGAGCCAGATCGGGAAGTCGTGGATGACCGGATGGGCGGGGTCGAACGGCTCGCCGATCGCCGCCATACGCTCTGCCAGGACCTCGTACAGGCGCTGGGTCGCGACCGACCCGCCCGCAAAGCCGGGCAGGAGCACCACGCTGAACAGCGCCGACGCAGCGATCCCCAGGAGCGCGCCGAGCCACGCGACCGGGCGGGTCCAGCCGCGCACGACGCCGATGCGGGCCAGCAGCGCATCGACCGCGCCGAGCGCCGCAATGACGAGCAGCACGTGCACGGGCCCGGCGGCGTGGAGGAAGGTGCCCCACGTCGTGGCGACGGGGAAGGCAAGGCTCGTGATCGCGAACGTCAGCAGGCCGAGGAGCACCACCGGCCGGAGCGCAGGGTCGCGTGCCTGCCACGGCAGCGCGAGCAGGCCGATAGCCGATACAGGCGTGCCGAGGTACAGCAGGACGTTGAGCAGGTTGTGGGCGATGCCCTCGATGCGCATCTCGATCAGGCGCGCCGGCCCGACCGCGAGATACCGCGAAAGCGTGGGCGGATCGTTCCAGGCGAAGATGTCGAACCCGGTGACGGAGAACGCGTTCGCGACGGCCTGGCCGGGGAGCGGGCTCCCGAACTCGGCGAAGTTGCGCGCCGCCCAGGGGGCGAACACCACCAGGCTTGCCGCGGCGGCGACGCCGACCAGACGCGCTCGCGCCACCGTCGCGGGCGCCGGCAGGCGGGCCGACGGGATCGCGACCACGAGCACCACCCAGGTGAGGGCGAGCCACACCGCCTCGTTGCGGGTGAGCGCGGTCAGGCCCAGGAGGACCCCGAGGCCCCACAGGCGTCGATCGTTCAGCCGAGCCTGACCCGGCCGCAAGACCACGCGCGTGGCGACGAGGCAGGCGCCCAGCGCGAGCGCCGCGAACGGCATCGTCGAGTCCGGGAGGGCCGAGTGAAGGATGAGCGGCATGTACGCGGCGCACGTGAGGCCTGCGCCGAGCGCCAGGATGCGGGCGCGCCCCGGCGGTAGCCCGCGCTCCGCGGCGACGTCTGCCGCGAGCCGCCAGGCGAGCACGCACACGAGCGCGCCCCACAGGACGCTGGTCACCTGGCTGGCACGGAACGCCGCCTCGAGCGGGATCGGTGCGGGACCGGCGAGCAGGGCGACGAACGGCGCGGCGACGAGCGTGGGCAGCGGCAGCCAGACCTCGAACGCCGGCCGCGGGAACGTGAGCGGCGGCGTCTGGAAGCTCCACAGCGCATCCGAGACGAGGCCCCGGCCGTCGACCAGGTTGCGGGCGACGCCCACGTAGTACGCGGTGTCCTCGGGCTTCGGGAACACGATCTCAACCGCCGCCCACGTCCGGATCAGGGCCGCCACGAGGAATACGGCGGCCGCGGACAGCCACGCCTCGCGCCGGCTCACGTGATGCCACCGGAGCATCGGTCGTCCAGTGGATCGAAGCACACCGGGTACAGCCCGACGGCGACCTCGGTCGCCCGGGGTGGCTCGGACCACACCGGCGCGCCCACCCACGCCGGCAGGCGGCCGTCGAGCAGCGGCGCGACTGCGGGCACCCCGTCGTCGCGCTCGAGGACGAGCCAGCGGATCCCGTACGCCCGGGCCACGGTCTCGATCGTCGGGAGCGGGTCGTTCACGAGGACCACCCCGCCGCGGCCCGTGTGGTAGCGATAGCCCGCCGCGTCGATCGACATCAGCCGATCCGTGACCGGCGCCCCCTCGACGTCGAGCGCCGTCGCGACCGCCTGCATCCGGTCACGCCGGGCGTCCCATGTCGCATGGACCGCGACGGTGCCCGCCACGGCCGCGACGACCGCGAACCCGACGGCCGCCGTCGTGAAGATGCGCGTCGCCCGGGCCGGCTGCCAGGATCGGCGCCGCTCGGCCATCCAGTCCACGGCAACCGCGATGCCCGCGAGCGCGAGCACGTAGCCGTGCGGTGCGAGCGCGACCGCCGAGTGGATGAACGTTCCGCCCGGCACGTGGACCGCCGAGACGAGTGCGCTGAACGCGAACAGCACGATCGCGTACGCGAAGTACGGGCCGAAGGCGGAGTCTCGGCGATGCCGCCAGGCGCCGATGAGCATCAGCGGGACGAGAACGCCGACGCCCACCAGCACGCCGTAGATCGTGACCGCCGCGATCAGCCCCTCCACTCGCGTCTGGAGCAGCGGCCCGAGGCCCATGCCCAGGAGGTGCTCGAGCGTGGCCGGTGTGGTGATCGAGTTCCATTCCCCGATGTCGCGGATGAACAGGACCTTGCCCGACGCCGTCGACGGCGACAGCTGGCCGAAGACGGCGAGCTGCCGGGCCCACCACGGGCTGACGACGGCGACAAAGACGGCTGCGGACGCGACACCGGCGGGGAAGGGGATTCGCGCCGGCCGGGAGCCGCCGGAGCGCCACGCGCGGGCGCGATCCCACAGGAACGTCAGGCCCAGGACGCCCAGCACGAGCAGGCCGTCGTTGCGCGAGAGCGTGGCCAGCCCGCCGAGCAGCCCGGCCAGCAGGAATGCCCGCGCATCCCCGCGGAGCCCGCGCGCCGCCATCCAGAGCGAGGCCGCCACGAGCGGTTGGTAGAGCGAGAAGTTGTCCGTCTGGACCATGTACACGAGCGACAGGCCGGGGATCGCCGTCAGGATCCCCGCTCCGAGCGCGACACGGCGATCGAACCCGGCATCCCGGGCGATCGCCCACGCGAGCGGGGCAGCGGTCGCGCCCGCGAGCGCGAACGGCAGCGCCGATGCGATCGCTGTCGGGCCGAGCAGCCAGATGAACGGCACCTGGACGAGCGACGCGAGCGGCATCCAGTGCGCGTTCGAAGGGATCGGGA
>DASSPX010000154.1:0-9432 GCA_035699445.1 Candidatus Limnocylindrales bacterium
CGGGATCCGCTCCGCGCAGGAGCGCCGGCATCGCGTGCGCGAACGAGCCGGGCGGTCGTGGGTGGACCCCGATCTTCGGCGGCAGCTCGGCGTCCGCGACGAGGGCGCGGAGCGTCCGCTCGGCGAGCCGCAGGCGCTCCGGCAGGTCGGGCATCGCCGCCCGCACGTCGTTGCCGTCCAGATAGCGGAGCGGGGAGGGCGCAGGGGCGACCACGGTGGGTGAGTGTAGAAGAGCGGCCACGCCGGCCGGGGCCCATCGGCGTCGTCCCGGCGCCGTCACCGCCCGGCCCATACGATTGATCCGCATGCGCGATGCCGCCATCGGGGATACCGCCCGCAGCCTCGAGAACCTCCGGCTCGAGCAGGACGCGATCGTCCTGTACGACCGGCTGGCCGCGATCGAGCGGGACCCGCGGCGCGCGGCGGCCTTCCGCCACATCGCCGGCAATGAGCGGCGGCATGCCGCGATCTGGGCGGACAAGCTGCGCGCGCAGGGCGTGGCGGTGCCGGAGCCGGGTGCTCCGCGGCTCCGGGTCCGGCTGATCATCCTGCTCGCGCGACTGTTCGGCACCCGGGCCGTGTCCGACCTCGTCAAGGCCCTCGAGGGCGACGAGGAGGACGTCTACGAGGAGCAGTCGGGGAACCCGGAGATCGCCGCGATCGCGGCGGACGAGCGCGAGCACGCCGAGATCTGGCGCCGGCTCGACGGACCGGGCCGGGCGGACCGGCGGACGGTGCCGGCCTCGGCCGGGCGCGAGGCCCGGCGCGGCCACGAGGTCACGGCCGTCGCCGCGGCGACCAGCCCCGAGGACATCGCGAGTCGCGAGCGCTGGCACCGGAGCGCCCGGTCGGGCACGCTGCGGGCGGTCATCTTCGGCGTGTCGGACGGGCTCGTGTCCAACCTGTCGCTCGTGATGGGCGTCGCCGGCGCATCCGACCAGGGGCGGTTCGTCCTCCTTGCCGGCATCGCCGGGCTCCTTGCCGGCGCATTCTCGATGGCGGCCGGCGAGTACATCTCGATGCAGAGCCAGCGCGAGCTCTTCGAGCGGCAGATCGAGCTGGAGCGCGCCGAGCTCGAGGCGATGCCCGAGGAGGAGGAGCGCGAGCTGGCCGGCGTGTACGTCGGGAAGGGGTTCGCGCCGGACGAGGCCGCGCGGATCGCGCACCGGATCTTCCAGGACCGCGAGCTGGCGCTCGATACGCTCGTCCGCGAGGAGCTCGGGCTGGATCCCGATGAGCTCGGGTCGCCGTGGGGGGCCGCCGGTGGCTCGTTCGCCGCCTTCGCCGTGGGGGCGGTCATCCCCGTCGTGCCGTACGCGCTGGCGACGGGCCTCCCGGCGTTCGTCGCGAGCCTCGTGCTCAGCCTCGGCGCGCTGTTCGCGGTCGGCGCGGCCGTGAGCCTCCTGACCGGCCGCGGCGCGCTGTTCTCGGGCCTCCGCCAGGTCGGCATCGGGGCGCTTGCCGCCGCGATCACGTGGGGCGTCGGCCGGCTGATCGGGGTCGGGGTGGCGGGGTGAGCCTCGACGAGGTGACGCTCCGCCGACGGCTCGATGCGGAGGGCCTCGCGCCCGGGGTGTGGTCGAACGGACCCGACGACCGGTACGGCGCGCACGACCACGGCTACGACAAGGTGCTTGTGTGCGCGGCGGGCTCGATCCGCTTCGGTCTGCCCGATTCCGGTCGGGCGGTCGAGCTTGCGGTTGGCGACCGGCTGGAGCTGCCGGCCGGAACGCGGCACGACGCGCTCGTCGGGCCGGACGGCGTGACTTGCCTCGAGGCGCACCTGCCCGCCGGCCGCCTGGCCGCCCTCACCGTGCATCGGGCCGCGACCTGGCTGACGCCGGCGTCCGACCGTACGGCGCCGCTGGGCCGAGAGGGCGAAACCGCCGGGGACGGCGGGGCGTAGTCGATGGCAGCGTTCGATCGCGGCGCGGACGCCGAGCTCGTCCAGGCGGTCGCCGGCGGCTCCGAGGACGCCCTCGGAACCCTTTACGACCGGTATGCCGAGGGGATCCACGCGGCCGCGTACCGTCTGACCGCGGATCGAGGCGTTGCAGAGGAGGTCGTGCAGGAGACGTTCCTGGCACTCTGGAACCGGGCGGAGCTGTTCGACCCGGCGACGGGATCGCTGACCGCCTGGCTGCACGCGATCGCGCGCAATCGGACGGTCGACCGGCTGCGTGCCGCGGGACGGCGGCCGACGTTCGTGTCCGTGGCGACGGGCGCGGACGAGGAGGCCGACCTGGGCGCGCTCGATCGGCTCGCCGTCGGTGGCTCGGTCGTGGGCGGCGCGCAGCCGGGGCCCGCTCCGGAGGCGGCCGCGCAGGCGTCCGAGGTGCGCAGCCTCGTGTCGAGCGCCCTCGCGGCGATGCCGGACGTGGAGCGCGAGGTCATCGTCCTCGCGTACCGCGAGGGCCTGACGCAGTCCGAGATCGCATCCCGGCTGGGATGGCCGATCGGAACGGTGAAGACCCGCACGCGACGAGCGCTCAGCCGGCTCCGGCAGGCGCTCGAAGGGCCGCTGCGGGACGCCGACGCCCTGCCGGCACGGCCGGCCGGCGCGGCGCTCGACGCGGACGGTTGAGGCACGGAGACGAATGGACCACGCACAGGCGCTGGAGCTGATCGAGACGGCCGCGGCGGAGCCGGGCGGCCTGGATCGGCTGATGGCCGGCGACACGCCCGACGCCGCCGCGCTCGCCGGCCACCTCGCGGCCTGCACGACCTGTGGCCGGGAGCTCGTCCGCATTCGGCGCACGAGCGAGACCGTGCGCGAGGTGATCGCGGCAAGCGCCGATCCGGCCCTCCGCGAACGGACGATCGCCTACGTCCGGGTGGTGGGGCGTCCGCGGACCGGCACGGCGGATGCATCGACCCCGGCCCCCGTCCCGCCGGTGACCCTGCCCCGAGCCGTGCGCCGGACCGGACCGCTGCCGCTGCCCCTCGCGTGGGCGGCATCGATCGCGGCCACCGCCGTCATCGCCCTCGGCATCGGAGGCCTCCTGGGTGAACCCGCGACGCCGGCGCCCGACCCTGCCGAGGCCCTCGCGCGGGTGACGCTCGCGACGCTGCGGGTCGAGGGCGAGCCGGACGCGGAACGAGTGGCGCTCGTCTCGCCGACGGCCGCCGGCACGGCGGGATCGCTCGTCTTCTCGCCGTCGACGGGTGAGCTGGTCGTCGTCGCCACGGACCTCGCGCTGCCGCCCGAGGGTGCGGAATACGCGTGCTGGGTCGAATCGGCCGACGGCGGACGGCGCCGCGTCGGGCGGATGTTCTTCGGCGGCGGGATCGCGTACTGGGCGGGGCCGGTGGACGGTCTCGAGACGGTCGAGGCGGGCGATCGCTTCGGCGTGTCGCTCGTGCCCGTCGAAGGCGACTCCGTGGCAACCGAGCCGGTGCTCCTCGGCGAGCTCTAGGTCCGCTCCACGGCTGTCGAGTCCAGCTGCACGGCTGTCGGGTCCACCTGCACGGCTGTCGGGTCCAGCTCCGCGGGATCCACGAGCGCATCGGGGGGTGGCAGCCGGAGGTAGCGGCGGTGCGCCCGCAGCACCCGCTCGGCCGCCGCCGCGTCGACCGGATCACCGTCCTCGGCGAGCGAGCGCCGGATCCAGCCGGCCTCCGCAGCGATCTCGTCGTTGGCCACGTCCTCCTCGCGGCGAACCGAATCGGCGAGGACGAGCCACGCGAGCGCGGCTCCCGCGACCGCGCCGACGAGCAGGAGCCACCAGTCGAACTCGGCGTTCATCCGCGGCCGAGGATAGCGGCCAATCGCAGCCCGCGGCCGGGCGTGAGTCCCGGCCGTCGCTACACTCGCGCGGACATGCCCGCAGCTGCCGCGATCCCGCTCCTGCTCGTGCCGGTCCTCGCGGGCATCGCGATCACCCCCGAGCCGATCCTCGTCCAGCTCGGCCCGCTGCCGCTGTACTGGTACGGGATCTGCTACGCGGTCGGGCTTGCGGCCACCTACGTCGTGGTCACGCGCGGGGCCCGTCGCGCCGGGCTCGACGCCCGGCTGGTGGACAACGGCATCATCGTCGTGGCGGTCGCGGCGCTCGCCGGCGGGCGGCTGTACCACGTGATCGACCAGTGGCAGCTGTACGCGGGTGATCCCCTCCGGATCATCCTGCCGCCGTACACCGGGCTGGGCGTCTACGGGGGGATCCTCACCGGCCTGCTCGCGGTGGTCTGGTACACGCGGCGGCACCGGCAGCCCTTCTGGCGCTGGGCGGACGTCGTCGCACCGGGCCTGTTCGTGATGCAGGCGATCGGCCGCTGGGGCAACTTCTTCAACCAGGAGCTGTACGGCCCGCCGACCGACCTGCCGTGGGGCATCGCGATCGACTGCGAGTACCGGGTGCCGCCGTGGGACTGCGCGAGCTACCCGCTCGAGTCCACGTTCTTCCACCCGCTGTTCCTGTACGAGTCGCTGTCCGGGGTCGCCGGCGCGATGACGCTCCTCTGGCTCGGGCGACGCCACGGCGACCGCCTTCGGCCGGGCGACCTGAGCCTGATCTTCTTCATCTGGTACGCCACGGTGCGCCTGATCCTCGAGACGTTCCGCACCGGGAACTGGACGTTCTTCGGGATTCCCGTCGCGATGCTCGTGTCCGGGTCGGTGATCGTCGCGGCGGTCGCGGTCCTCGCCTGGCGCCACCGCCCGGGGGCCGCTGGCGTGGCCGCCGGCGTGGACCAGGACCCGACACCCGCCGGCCCCTCCTGACGGGTCGTGTCGGACGGCGCGGGAGGGGAGCCGGCACCCTCGACGTCGCGTCGCCTGCGACGGCCGCGGGCTCGCGTCTCGCCCGAGGCGCTGGCCCGGTCGCGGGGCGGCGCCACCGAGGGGCTCGAGTGGCTGGGCCGTGAGCCCGAGGCGGGCGCGAGCCTCCTCTATCGGCTTCTGCGCCTCTTCGCGCGATTCCTGCTGTTCGGCGTGTTCCGGTTCCGCATCCGGACGTCCGGTCGGGTGCTCCTTCCGAGATCCGGTGGCTACCTCGTGATCGCCGCCGCGCACCGCGGCTGGATGGACCCGTTCGTGATCATGCACGCGTTGCCGCCGACGCCCCGGGCATGGTTCCTCGGCAGCGGGCCGTCGACGTTCACGTCGCGCTGGCGGGAGATTCTCATCCGCCGGCTCGGCGGGCTGCTCCCCGTGTGGCGCGGCGGCGTCGGCGTGGACCAGCACGTCGCCTCTGCGCGCGCGGTCCTTCGGGCGGGGGCCGTGTTCGTCCAGATGCCCGAGGGGACCGTGAGCGGGCCGGCGGGCCGGATCGGGCCGTTCCGGATCGGGGCCGCGCTCATCGCGCTCCGCACGGGGGCACCGATCGTCCCGATCGCCATCGCCGGGACCGAGGAGCTGTACCTCGGGCGCCGGATGGCCTCGCGGATCCTGCCCCCGACGTCCGTCCACGAGCTGCTCGGCGACACCTGGGACGGCACCCTGCCCGCCGCGGGTTCGCGCGACGAGCTCGCCCTCGCGCGGCAGCTCACCGATCGCATCGCGGCCATGCTCGGGCCCGTGGTCGAGGAGCTGCACCCAGGGACCGTCGATCCTCCCGGGCGTCCGCGCCGTTTGCGCCGGCGGCTGACATGGCTGTTCCTCCGACCCGGCCGCCTGGATCGCACGCTCGACGGCGACGGCGAGCCGAACGGGGATGGGGCGGATGGAGCCTGAGCTCCCGGCCGGCCTCCACGGCGGGGCGTCGCCGCGAGCCGGGCGGACGTACCGGGCGATCCGCCTCGGCTGGCGGTTGATCCAGCACCTGCTCGGCTGGCGGGTCGCCATCGAGGGGCTGGAACACCTCCCACGCGACGCCGCGGGACGACGCGTCGGCGGCTGGATCGCCGCCGGCGTGCCCCACCGGACCTGGGTCGACCCGTTCGTCCTGTGGTCGGCGCTGCCGGCGGAGCCGCGGCTCGTGTTCTTCGGTGATGCGCGGACGATGGCGCGCTCCCCGCTCCGCCGGTTCGTCATCCGGCGGCTCGGTGGCGTGATCCCGATCCCGAGCTCCCACGGCGCTGCCGCCGCCGCGACGCACCTCGCCGCGGCCGCGACCGTCCTCGAGTCGGGCGCCGTGTTCTGCCTGTTCCCCGAGGTCGGGGCCGCGACGCCGCCGGGCACGATGCGCCGGTTCGGCGGCGGCATCGGGTACGTGGCGCTCCGTGCCAGAGCCCCGATCGTGCCGATCGTCCTCGGCGGCACGCACGAGCTGTACCTCGGCCGCCGGGTCGCGGTGCGCGTGCTCCCCGCGCTCGATCCGTTCGCGCTGGCGGGCGTCGAGGCGTCGCCACCGCCGGGCTCGCCCGCGGAGCGCGAAGCCGTCCATCGGCTGCTCGCGCGTCTGCACGAGGGGCTCGAGGAGCCCGTCGATCGCGCCCACCGGGATGTCGAGCCGGCACCCGGCGCCCGGAAGCCCGGCGCCCGCCGGCTGACGACGCTCTTTCGATAGCGGGCACCGGGGGACGGCAACGTGGGATCCTCGACTCCGTGACCCACGCGGCAGACCGGCCCGAGCGCCCGCCCTCCAGGATCGCCACCGTGCTGACCGTGGCGAGGAGCCCGCGCCTGCGGCGGATCCAGCTCGCGTTCCTCGCCTTCAACGTCATGGAGTGGGCGGTCTGGATCGCGATCACGGTGTACGCCTACGGACGCGGAGGCGCTGCCGAGGCCGGGCTCGCCGCGTGCGTCCAGCTCATCCCGTCCGCGATCGCCGCGCCGGTGGCCTCGCTGCTCGGCGATCGCTATCCGCGGGCGCAGGTCCTGCGCGTCGGGTACGCGATCCAGGGCATCACCGCGATCGGGGCCGCGGCCGCACTGGCGGCAGACGCCCCGTCACCTGTCGTCTACCTCCTGGGCACGCTCAGCGCATCGGCGATCACGCTGACACGTCCGGTGCAGGGAGCGCTGCTGCCGGAGCTCTCCGACACCGCCGCCGAGCTGACGGCTGCGAACGTCACCGCGGCCATGATCGAGAACGCCGGCGTCCTCCTCGGCCCCGCCGCCGCCGCCATCCTGCTCACGGTCGCGGGTCCGGCTTCGGTGTTCGGACTGTTCGGGCTGCTCATCGGGCTCGCGGCGCTGTCGCTCCCGGAGCCGCGTGCGGAGGAGCGGGATCCGAGATTCGGCCGATTCGAGCACGCCCTGCGACGCGAGATCCTGGGCGGCGTGGACGCCCTGCGTCGATACCCGCATACGCGCCCCGTCGTCGCGGTGCTCACCGCGGGCTACCTCGTGATGGGCGCCCTGGACGTGTTCTACGTCGTGCTCGCGATCGACGTGCTCCGCCTCGATGACGGGGCGGCCGGCGTGCTCAATGGCGCGGTCGGTGCCGGCGGCCTGATCGGCGCCGCCGGCGCGGTCGCGCTCGTCGGCCGCCGGCGGATCTCGGGCTGGCTGGTTGCCGGCGGGCTGGCCTTCGGGCTGGGTGTCGCGCTGGCGGGCATCGCCGGATCCCCGACGGGCGGGCTCGTGGCGCTGCTGCCCGTCATCGGCGGCCTGGTTCTCGCAGGCGCCGGCAGGGCGACCGCCGACGTCGCCGCCTGGACGCTCCTCCAGCGCGCGACTCCCAGCCACGTGCTGAGCCGGGTGCTCGGCATCCTCGAGGCCGCGAACGCCCTCGGGCAGGGACTGGGCGCCCTGCTCGCGGCCGTGCTGGTGACCGTCCTCGGCCCAGCCGGCGCCATGGTGGCGGTGGCCCTGCTCCTGCCGGTCGCGGGGCTGCTGCGGCTCGGCGCCCTGCGCGGGTTCGAGATCCGGTTCGCGGCCAGCGAGCGCGTCGTGGCCCGGCTCCGATCCGTGGCGATCTTCGCGCCGCTGACCCCGCCCGTCCTGGAACGGCTTGCCAGCCAGGCCGAGCCGGTCGACGCCCCGGCCGGGACGATGATCATCCGCGAGGGCGACGTCGGCGACCGCTTCTACGTCGTGGACGAGGGCCTCGTCGAGGCGACCGTCGGCGGGCGCCGGATGCGCACGCTCGGCCCGGGTGGCGGGTTCGGCGAGATCGCGCTCCTGCGCGACACGTCGCGGACGGCGACGGTGACCGCGCTCGAACCGACGCAGTTGCTCGCGATCGACCGGGGCACGTTCCTCGAGGCGCTCGCCGGGCGGCGGCCGAGCCGCGCGGCGGCCGAGCAGATCGTGGAGGAGCGGCTCGGCGCGTCCTAGACGCATTCCGCCGTCGGGAGCGCTCGGACGGCCAGCGGCGGCCCGGGGCCTTCGTCGTAAGGCACCGCATCGCGGGCGGCCTCGAGCAATCAGGCACCTCCGTCCCGCTCGGTGCGCCTCCCGCCGGATGGCGGTGCCGGCCCGGCTCGCGAGGATGGCTCCACCGGACGCCGGTGGTCGGCGATCCACATGGAGGTAGGGACGATGCAGTCCACGTATCCGCAGCAGGCATCCGCGTCGTACGGCGGAGCCCTCAAGTTCCTGGGCGCGATCCTCGCGCTCGCAGCGATCACCGTCGCGATCGTCGCAGCGGCCGCCCTCACGCGGCCGGCCGCGGTCACGCCGCAGGTGGACATGGGCGTAAGCGCGCCCGCGCTCGTCGAGCTTCGCGCTGACGAGCGGGCCGAGCGCTTCACGGGATCGGACGCGGGCGTGAGCGCGCCGGAGCTCGTCGAGCACCGTGCCGGCGAGCGGGAGCGCTTCCCGCTGTCGGACACGGGCGTGAGCGCGCCGGAGCTCGTCGAGCACCGTGCCGGCGAGCGGGGAAGCGCCGCAGAGACCGGTCGCTGAACCATCCGCGCCCGACAGACCGACCAAGGACCGGGGCCGTTCGCGGCCCCGGTCCTTGTCTGTGCGGTCCTCCAGGCCTGCGGTCCGATCCGGGGCTGGCGCTATCCTCGAGCGGATGCAGTACGCCGAGTCGATCCTCGACCTCGTCGGCGGCACGCCGCTCGTCCGGATCCCGCGACTGACGCGGGACCTCGGCCCGGCCGGCGACCAGCCGCTCCTCCTCGCGAAGCTGGAGATGCTCAATCCGGGCGGCTCCGTGAAGGACCGCATCGGGCTGCCGATGATCGAGGCGGCGGAGCGTGCCGGCCTCCTCCGGCCGGGCGGCACGATCATCGAGCCCACCAGCGGCAACACCGGCCACGGGCTCGCGATCGCGGCGGCGCTCAAGGGCTACCGCTGCATCTTCGTGATGGCCGACAAGCAGTCGGCGGAGAAGCAGGCCCTCCTTCGCGCGTACGGCGCCGAGGTCGTCCTGTGCCCGACGAACGTGCCGCCAGAGAGCCCCGAGAGCTACTACAGCGTCGCCGCCCGGCTCGCGCGCGACATCCCGGGGGCGTTCAAGCCCGACCAGTACTGGAACCAGGAGAACCCCGCCGCGCACCTGGCCACGACGGGCCCCGAGATCTGGGACCAGACCGAGGGCCGCATCACCCACCTCGTCGCGTCCGTGGGCACCGGCGGGACGATCACCGGCACGGGAC
>DASSPX010000155.1:0-8347 GCA_035699445.1 Candidatus Limnocylindrales bacterium
CTGCGCCCGGCGCCTGATCATCACCCGCTTCGACACGACGTTCCGGCTGCCCGACCGGAGCGAGCGGCTGTGCTTCGGGATCCCCGGCGGACTGTGCGAGGACTGCCACCAGCTCTACATGGACCCCGATCTCATCGAGCTGCTCGACCTCGGCGAAGGCCGGTGCGTGTTCGCGATCGAGAGCGACATCGTTCTCCAGGAGCAGGCCTGGTCCTCCGCCGAGTAGGGCTGGTCCGTCACCCGCCAGGTACCGCGCGGGGCGCTCCCGGCGCCACGGCATCCCTGACCCAGAGCGACCACGCCAGCCGTCGCTGCGCGTCGTCGACGACCGCGTCCGGCGCGCGCTTTCCCATCGCATCCAGCTCGAGCAGCCCCTCCAGCGCCTCGGCCAGCTCGGCGACCGTCCACGCGCGGGCGTGCTCCGCGAGCTTCTGCGCGCGGAAGGGCTTGAGGCGCAGCGTGCGCACGAGCGACTGCGGTGTCTCGCCCGCGGCGAGCCGGTCGGCAACCTCGGCGAGCTCACGCAGGCGGCGGTGGATCGTTGTCACGAGCACCGGCTCCGGCGTCGAGCCGAGGGCGCGGTCGAGGGCCGGACCGGCATCGGCGGCGCGGCGCATCGCGATCGCATCGAGCAGCGCCCAGAGCGAGCCCGGGACCACCTCGGGGGTGAGCGCCGCCACGTCCTCCGGCCGGACCGGTGCGCCGTCGCGGTAGAGGGCGAGCTTCTCGAGTTCGGCGACCGCGAGCGCGCCCTGGCCGCGGCGGTCCACGTCCCCATCCCTGACGAAGCCGCCGACGCGGCGCGCCAGCTCCTTCGCGGCCTCGGGCTGGATCGCGATCCCTCGCTCGCCGGCGCGCGCCGTGATCCATGCCGCCAGCCCGCCCTCGCGGGGCGCGCGGAACTCGCGCGTCTCGCCGCCCGCAGCCGCCACCGCGGACTCCAGGCCTTCCAGGGCCGCGCTGCGGCGTCCCGAGCCGTCGACCTGCTCGAGGAACACGAGCCCATTGCCCGGGGCGACCGCGCCGAGCAGCTCGCGGATCGCCTCGCGATCGGCGCGCGAGCGCAGCAGCGGGGCCGGATCGACGACGATCGCCAGCGTTCCCCCGCCGAACAGCGGCGAGGTCGTCACCCGCTCCCGGATCGCCGTCGGGGTCGTCTCCGCGCCGGTGACCCGCCACGTCGCGGGCGGCTCGCCACCTGACGCCGACGCGATGCGGCTGCGGACGCTGGCGGCGGCCGCATCGAGCGAGTACGAGTCGTCGCCGCGGAAGTGGGCGAGAGGCGCGGCGGGACTGTTCACGCGGCCATCGCCCGGGCGATCGCGGGCCGTGACCAGCGCAGGCGGCCGACCTCGGACGGCGCAACACCGGCCGCCGCGCATACGGTGGCCTCCAACCGGCCAGCGCGGTCCCGGATCGCCTCCCGCGTCGCGGCATCCCAGCCACCGCCGGCGGCATCGGGGTAGCGGCGGGCCCACGAGGCGAACCGCGCGTCCATCGACTCGAGTCGCTGGCCGGCGCGCTTGTCGGCGTACGCGACGACGCGCTCCTCGATCGGACCCTCGTCGAGCCAGCGCTCGGACGCCGGATCGGCCAGGCGGGTGACCGGGTGAGCCGACACCAGTGCGCGCAGCTCGCCGTGCCCCTGGCGAGCGAGCCACGCCCCGGAGCCCTCGCCGTGCGGCAGGCGGTGGGCGGGATCGTCGCATGGCAGCAGCTTGTCGACATCGTGGAGGAGCGCCGCCGCCTCGACGGCGGATCGATCGATCCGCGCGCGGGTCGCGATCCGCGCCGCGAGCCAGGCCGCCACGTCCCCGACGGCGCACGCGTGCCGTAGAAACCAGGCGGGCGGATCGAGGGTGCACAGCAGGCGGGCAGCCTCCACCCGCCGCGGGACGGTCATCGGACCGATCGTAGCGGAGGGTCGTGGCCGGCACGGGCCCGGAGTCCCGGGAAGCGGCGGCCGGCCGCCCGGCGGTCGCCGTGACGGTCGCCGCGGCGGGCGCCGGCACCAGCGTGGCCGGCACGAGCGTAGGCGGGACCGCGCACGCGAACCCGATCGCCGCGGCCACGGCGAGCCGCGCCGGCGCGGGCGCGGGTGGCGAAGCTGCGGCAGCCCGGGGCGTGCGGGCGCCGCTCGTCCGGACCTCCAGCCGGCCGTCGCTGATCTCGATGCCCACCGACCCGTCCCGGTCGGTGCGCAGGACGCGCGCGCCGATGGCCTCGATGCGTCCGATCGTCCCCGGCGCGGGATGCCCGTACGGGTTGTCCGCGCCCGCGGAGACGACGGCGATCCGGGGCGCGGTCGCGGCGAGGAACGCATCGGTCGTCGCGGTGGCGCTCCCGTGGTGGGCGACCTTGAGCAGGTCCACCCGCGGGAGGCCGCGGCCGAGCAGCACCGGGTCGACGTCGTCCTCGATGTCGCCCGTGAGCAGCAGTCGGCGACTGCCGACCTCGGCGAGGAGGACGATCGAGGTGTCGTTGATCGCCCGGCCGGTGTCGGCGGGCTCGAGCGGGACGGTCCCTGGATCGGGCCACAGCACGGCGAGCCGCACCTCGTGGAGCGAGATTCCGGCGCCCGTGGCGAGGTGGCGCCGCTCGATCCCGAAGCGCCGCACGCGCTCATCCCACGCCGCCCAGCCCGGACCCGGGCCGCGCATGCCGGGCTCGGCGACCGCCCGCACGCGGTATCGGTCGAGCACGAGCGCGAGGCCCGCCGCGTGGTCCTCGTGCGGGTGCGTGAGGACCACGAGGTCGACGCGGCGGTCCCATGGCGGCACCCGCTCGTCGAGGAGGCGCAGCAGGCGATCCGGGTCCGGGCCGCCGTCGATCACCACCCGCCCGCCAGCGGCCGTCTCGAGGAGCATGCCGTCGCCCTGGCCGACGTCGAGGATCGTCAACCGGGTCGCCCGCTCGAGCCGTGTCCCGATCGCCAGCCCGGCTAGGAGGATGGGCGCGGCGACCGCGAGCGCCGTGACGCGCAGGAGGCGCTCGCCCGCACGCGGCTCCGGGTGGCGCGCTCCGGTGACCCGGGTGGCGGCGGTCCGTGGTCGAGGGTGGCGTCGCCCGAGGCCTTTCCGAAGCGTTTCCCGGACGCGGCGTGATGCGCCCACGGTCATCGCCAGGAGGGTCGCCAGGGCAGCCGGCAGCCACGCCTCGGCGGGCAGCTCGAGCGACGCGCCAGGCACCGACGCGCCAAGCGTCACGAGCCGGACGATCGCGGTGAGCACCAGCCATGCCGGCAGGCCGAGCAGCGTGCCGACCAGCGCCGGCCCACCCGCCACCACCACCAGCCCGCCGATGAGGGCCGGGACACCGGCCGCCATCGCGAGCGGGACGAGCGGCACGACGACGAGGTTGACCGCCGGCGCCACGAGGGAGAGCCGGCCGAACGACCCGAGCACGATCGGCAGCGTGGCCGCCTGCGCCGCGAGCGACACGCCGAGCCCCTCGACGATCCAGCCCGGCAGTCGCCCGCGGCCGGCGCGCTCGATGGCGCGCGTCATCGGGGTGCCCCACGCGAGCAGGCCGGCGGTCGCCACCACCGACAGCTGGAAGCCCGCATCGCGGACGAGGCCCGGGTCCGCGAGCAGCAGGAGGGCGACCGCGCCGCCGAGCGCCGCGGCGGCCCGACCCGGGCGTCCCGTCTCGCGTGCGAGCAGCGCGACCGACGCCATCGTCGCCGCCCGCACGACGGACGCGGACGCGCCGGCGGCGATCGTGTAGCCGATGACGGCAACGGCGATGAGCAGTGCCCGGGGCCGTCGGCCGAGCGACCGCGAGACGGCCGCCACGATGCCCGCGACGAGCGCGATGTTCCAGCCCGAGATCGCCACGACGTGGCTCGCCCCGGCTGTCGTGAACGCGGCGGCGAGGTCCCGGTCGACGAGCTCGCGAAGACCGATGAGGATCCCCGCCGCCAGGCCCGCCTCGGGGGCCGGCAGCGACCGGGCGAGGGCCTCGCCGGCCACTCGGCGGAGCGAGTCCACGGTGGTGGGGACCGGTGGCGCAACGATCTCCAGGGCCCGCACCCGGACCGTGCCGCGCAGCCCGACCCGCCGGAGGTAGTCGCCGTAGCCACCGTCCGGCGGCTCGCGCCAGGTCGCGCCCTCGAGCCGGACCCGCGCGCCGGGCGCGACCACCGGAAAGCGGGGCAGGGTTGCGGCGGCCCGAACCTCGGGCGTCGCGTCCACCAGCCGGACCGTCGCCGTCTGCAGGCCGTCCCGCGGCGCCCCGACCGCCTCGATCTCGGCCAGCCACGGGCCGGAGCCGTCCGGGAGCGGCGGCGCGGGCGGCGGCGGCCCGCCGATCGCGAGCCGCCACCCGATCGCGGCCGCGCCGACTGCAATGGCGATGCCCGCCCGCCCGTGCACCGGCGAGCCGACGAGGCGCGACAGGCCCGCGAGGCCCGCGCCCAGCGCGGAGGCGACGAGCCCGACGGTCACCGGAGCGGTGGCGGGGACGAGGAGCGGCAGGACGAGCGCGGCCCCGGCGGCGCCGACGGCAACCCACGCGAGACGCGTCACGGCCCCACTCAGGGAGACACCGTGACGAGGTCCCGGACCTTCTCGAACGTCGCGGCGCCGAGCACCTTGCGCGACCGCAGCTCGTCGACCGTCTTGAACGGCTGCTCCTCGCGGGCGGCGAGGATCTTCGCCGCCGTCGCCGGACCGATCCCGGGCAGGGCCTCCAGCTCGGCCGACGTCGCGCGGTTGACATCGACGAGCGATCCCGTCGTCGAGCCGGGCGGGGCGCTCGAGGCGGGCAGGGCCGCCGGTTCGGCGGGATCGTCGCGGCTCGCGACGTGGATCTCGACGCCGTCCGAGACCGGCGCGGCGAGGTTGAGCTCCCGGTCCGCGCGCGCCGCGTCGACGCGTGGCCCCAGCCCGCCCGCGGCGCTGATTGCGTCCCCGACCCGCGCGTCGGCCGGCAGCTCATATACCCCGGGCGACACGACGGCGCCGCTCACCTCGACGAGCACGCGTCGTACCGGCGCCGTGGTGCCCCCGGTCTCCGCGGTCCCGGCGACGTTCGGGCCGGACCCGGAGGGCTCCGCCTCGAACGCGATCGAATCCGAAGGGCCGGTGGCGGCGACGAGGAACGCGAGGACCGCGAGCACGGCGGCGGCCGCGAGCGCCCCCAGTGCCTGCCACGGCAGGCGCGGCGAGGCGGACTCCGGCGGTCGCGCGCCTGGAGCATGTTGGTCCGGTGACTCGAGCACCCGCCACGGAGGCGCTGGTTCCACGCTCGACCCCTTCGGCGGGTGTCGCGGCGGGTGATCGGACGCGTCCCTCCGACGGGGGCACGGCCGTGGGAGGGACGCCGGGAGACGGTAGCGGCGGTGACTTAACGGCCACTTATCGGCCGCCGGTGCCGGCAGCGGCGGCTGCCTCTACGCTTGGCCCCGATGTCAGCGACCGATCCGTTCCCGCGCGCCGAGTTCGGCGGCCTCGTGCGCCACCTGCCCGCGTACGCGCGTCTTGCCTGGCGGCTGGCCCGCGAGCCTCTGCTGTCGCGCGCGCGCCGGATCGCGGTCGTCGCGGCGGCCGGCTACCTCGCCTCGCCGATCGATGCCGTGCCCGGGGTGATCCCGGTCGCGGGTCAGCTCGACGACGTCGCGGTCGCGATCGCGGCGATCCGGTTCGCACTCGCGGGTCTCGACGCGGAGCGCCGTCGCGCCCACCTCGCCGCCGTGGGTCTCGAGGACGGCGACCTCGCCGCCGATCTGCGGACGACCGGCACGATCACGGCCTGGCTCGTCCGGGCCGGGGCGCGGGGCGGCCTCCGCGGCGGGCGCCTGGGGGTTCGGACGGCGGCACGCCTCGCTCGGGCGGCGCGCGGACCGGCAGGCGCCGCGGTTCGCCGGCTCAGCGGCCGGCGGGGCCCTCGGCCACGCTCAGGGGAGTGATTCCCAGCCGACCCAGCGGGATCCGTCCCACCAGCGATGCCACGTCGTCCCGTCGACACCGCGGGCGAACACGTCCAGCCGGTCGTCGCCCCACGAGGATGCGGCCGGGGTGACGGCCGGGGCCAGACGGCCTCCCAGCGACTCCCAGGGGTGCCACGACTCCCCGTCCCAGAAGCGGTCCCACAGCTCGCCGTCATCGAAGACCGCGAACACCTCGAGCCGGTCGATGCCCCACGCCGTCACGGCCGGCGCGGACACCGGGCGGCCGCCGAGGGATTCCGGCTCGAGCCACGCGCCGCGGTGGAACGCCCGGTGCCAGAGCGCTCCGTCCGGCCCGATCCAGAACAGGTCGATCCGATCCTGCCCCCAGGAGACGGCGCTGAGCCCGTCCATCCCGACCTCCGCTGCGTCCGACGGTTCGCGAAGAGGATGCCGGGTCTCGCCGGTGCCGGTCAGGCGTTCCCGCGGCCGCCCTCGAGCCGGCCCGCGCGTGCGCGCGACGAACCGGCAAGCGACCCGGCCGCCCGTCCAAGCGCGGCGGCTGCGCGAGCGACCAGCCCCTGCGGGCCGGGACGCTCATCCGGGCTGGCGTCGGCGCGGCGGTCCGCCACGGCCTGTCGTGCCTCCCGCTGGCGCTGGGCCACGATGTCGAATGCGGTCTGGGCGTAGAGCTGCCACATGGAAAGCCTCCTCGAGCGGGTCGATCAGCGTGCGTGGTCGTCGGGGAGGGGGTCGCGCGAGTCCGTCCCGAGCGTGGCAGCGGCCACCGCGAACGCGATCAGGAGCGAGCCGAAGCCGACGATGAGTGTGAGTGCGTCCACGGCCGCCTCCGATCCAGATAACCAGTTTCTTATCTCTTACCAGTTACGAACTGTACCCGCTTGCGCGTAACCTGTCAAGGCAATTAGAGTGGTTATGAGATGCGATCCAACCCTGCTGCGCACGACCATCGGGCGAGCCTCGATGCCACCGTGGCGTTCATCAACACCCTCGAGGGGTGCACGACGCGCGGCCACGGGCACGCCGGCGACATGGACGAGCACCTCGACTCACCAGAGGCAGCGATCCGCTTCTTCGACGAGCAGGGCTTGGCTCACGCCGACGACCTCGCGGAGCGGGCGGCTGCCGACCCGGCGTGGCTCGAGCGGGTGCGGTCCGTCCGGGCGGCGTTCCGGCAGGTGTTCGACGCGGAGGCTGGCGGTCGATCGGTGGACCGTGCGGCCGTCGAGCGGATCAACGCCGTCCTCCGCCATCGGCCGCTCATCGAGCTCACGCCCGGCGACGACGGCTGCGGCGTCGGTCACCGCCACGTGGGTGACCCCACGGACGAGGCGCTCGCGCGCCTGGCCGAGCCGCTCGTGGAGGCGATCGCAACATTCGCGACGGACCGCTGGCGGATCTGCGCCAACGACCAGTGCCGCTGGGTATTCGTCGACGAGTCCCGGACAGGGCGCCGGCGCTGGTGCGACATGGCGACCTGCGGCAACCGGGCCAAGGCGGCCCGCCACCGGGCGCGCTCGAAGGGGCAGCAGCCGATCCGGCTGCTCGACGCGTAGCGCGTAAGGTCAGCCCGACGTCCGTCGGGCGTCAGGCGGGTCTCAGCCGCGCTCGAGGAGCGGCTTCACCTCGGTGGCGAGCCGGGTCATCGACTCCTCGTCGTAGTCGGCGGGGAAGCCCGCGATCAGGTGCCGGTACCCGAGCTCGACGAGCGGGGCGAGCTGCTCCGCGACCTGCTCCGGCGTCCCGACCGGCTGATCGGTCCACAGGTTCGCGACGCGGTTGCGTTCGAAGGCCGCGCGGAACACCCGTTCGGCCTCCGCCGCGTCGTCGCGGATGAACACCGTCCCGATGCCGGTCGTCCGCTCGATCTCGGACGGGTCGCGCCCGACCGTCTCGCAGTGGCGAAGCAGGATCGCCTCCTTGCGCCGGACCGAGGCCACGCCGCCGCCGACGTTGTTCATGTCGGCGTACTTCGCGACCAGCTTGAGCGTCACCTGCTCGCCGCCACCGCCGACGCAGATCGGCAGGTGCGACTGCAGCGGGAGCGGGTCGTTGCGCGTGTGCCGGGAGCGGTAGCGCGGACCAGTCGCCGTCGGTTCCGTCCCGTCGAGCATCCCGCGCATCACTGGCAGCGCCTCGGCGAGCCAGCGCAGCCGCTCGGGCGGCCCGCTGCCGAACTCGACGCCGAAGTCGCGGTGCTCCTCCTCGAACCACGCCGCCCCGATGCCGAGGATCGCGCGCCCGTTCGAGATGTGGTCGAGGGTCGTGGCCATCTTCGCGACGAGCGCCGGGTTGCGGAACGTGTTCGCGCCGACCATCAGGCCGATCCGGACGCGCTCGGTGGCCGTCGCCCAGGCGGTGATCGTCAGCCAGCCCTCGTAGTTCGGCCCGTGGGAGTCGCCGACGATCGGGTAGAGGTGGTCCCAGGTCCACAGCGTG
>DASSPX010000156.1:0-12426 GCA_035699445.1 Candidatus Limnocylindrales bacterium
GGCATCGCGCCCCGGGCGCCGGCATCGCGCACCGGGCGCGCCGGGGGTGTCCACCGCGACGCCCCCAGCGACCCCCTCAGGCCGGGACGCGCCCCGTCAGCATCCCCTCGACGTCGTCGATCGATCGCACCGACCGCTCCCCCGTCGCCCGGTCCCGGACCTCCACGCCACCTGCCTGGAGCGAGCGCGGCGACACGGTCAGGATCGTCGGCATCCCGAGCAGCTCGGCATCGGTGAACTTCACGCCCGGGGACTCAGCGCGGTCGTCGTAGAGGATCTCGCGGTCCGGGCCGGCCGCCCGCGCCGCGTCATGGAGCCGCTCTGCGATCTCGGTCACGCGGGGATCCTTGTCCGCGCCGATCGCCACGAGGTGCGCCGGGTACGGCGCCACCTCCGCCGGCCACACGATCCCCTTGTCGTCGTGATGCGCCTCGACGATGCACGCGACGTTCCGCCCGAGCCCGATCCCGTACGAGCCCATGATCACGGGATGCCGCTCGCCGGCCTCGTCGAGGAACGTGGCGTCGAGCGCCTTCGCGTATTTCGTGCCCAGCTTGAAGATGTTGCCGACCTCGATCCCGTTGCGCAGGACCACGGCCGACCCGCACTCCGGGCACGGATCCCCCTCGCGCACGTTCGCGATGTCCGCGATGACGTCGGGCGTGTAGTCCCGCGGCACGTTCACGTTCCGCAGGTGCCAGCCGACCCGGTTGGCCCCGGCCACGAGGTTCGGCGACCGCGCGGCGAGCGCATCGACCACGACCACCGCGTCGCGCGCCCCGATCGGCGAGCCGTAGCCGGCCTCCATGCCGCGCGACGTGATCTCCTCCAGCTGCGCCGGCCGGAGCCCACCGGTCGCCTTGATCGCGTTGACGAGCTTCGTCTCGTTGACCTCGAAGTCGCCGCGCACGATCGCCGCCACGAACCGGCCGTCGCCGGTGACGAAGAACGCGGCCTTCGCCGTCCGCGCCGTCGGCACGTCGAGGAAGCGGGCGAGCGCCTCGATCGTCGTCGTGTCGGGGGTCTCCACCTCCTCGATCGGACGCGGCTCCTCCGGCTCTGGGTCCGGGGCCACGGTGGGCGCGATCTGGCGGTTCGCCGCGTACCCGCACGATTCGCAGATGACGAGCACGTCCTCGCCCGCGGGGTTGAGGACCATGAACTCGTGGGCAAGCGAGCCGCCCATCATCCCGACGTCGCTGCTCACCGGGATCGCGTCGAGGCCGAGTCGCTCGAAGATCCGCTGGTAGGCGCGGTGATGCGCCCAGTACGACGCATCGAGCCCGGCCTCGTCCCGATCGAGCGAGTACGAGTCCTTCATCACGAACTCGCGGACGCGGATCAGGCCGCCGCGCGCCCGGGGCTCGTCGCGGAACTTCGTCTGGAAGTGGTAGACGATCATCGGCAGCTGGCGGTAGCTGCGGACGACGTCCCGGAGGTGGAACGCGACGACCTCCTCGTGGGTCATCGCGATCACCATGTCGCGGCCGGCGCGGTCCTTGAAGCGCACCATCTCGGGCCCGACGTCGAAGTACCGGCCGCTCTCCTTCCACAGCTCGGCCGGGTGGACGACCGGCATCTCCATCTCCTGGGCCCCGATCGCGTCGAGCTCCTCGCGGATGACCTGCTCGACCCGGCGCGTGACGCGGAACCCGAGCGGGAGCAGCGAGTAGAGCCCCGAGCCGATCTGGCGCACGTAGCCGGCGCGCACGAGGAGTCGGTGCGACGGCATCTCGGCATCGGCCGGGTCGTCGCGCAGCGAGGTGAAGAAGAGCTGGGAGAGGCGCATCCGCGGAAGGATAGCGACCGACGTCCGCCGTCCTGACCCGACCGCGATGGGCGCCGGTCGATACCATCGGCATGCCCATCCAGCTCCGGAGATTCTCGGATCCCGCTCGACCTCATGCTCGTGGCGGTCGTCCTGCTCGCGATCGCCTTCGACTACATCAACGGCTTCCATGACACCGCGAACGCGATCGCGACCTCCATCGCGACGCGGGCGCTTCGGCCGAGCTACGCGATCGCCATGGCGACCGCGTTCAACTTCATCGGCGCGTTCGCCGGGACGGCCGTCGCGAAGACGATCGGCGCGGGGCTGGTGGACGAGACGACGACCACGCAGGCGGTCGTCGCGGGCGCGCTCGTCGGAGCGATCGCGTGGAACCTCATCACGTGGCGGTTCGGCCTGCCGAGCTCCTCGAGCCACGCGCTCATCGGGGGGCTGCTCGGCTCGACCGTGATCGCCGCGGGCACCGGCTCGCTGAAGGTCGAGGGGATCGTGGGCAAGGTGCTCGTCCCGCTCGTGAGCTCGCCCGTGGCCGGCTTCACCGTGGCGTTCCTGCTGATGATCGCGCTGTACTGGATCTTCCGGCGCGCCGACCGGCGCCCGCTCGCGCGCGTCTTCCGGCGGCTCCAGGTGTTCAGCGCGGGATACATGGCGTTCGCCCACGGCAGCAACGACGCCCAGAAGACGATGGGCATCATCACCCTCGCGCTGTTCTCCGCGGGCGCGATCGAAACCGTGGACGTCCCGTTCTGGGTGATCGTCGTCGCGGCCACCGCCCTCTCGCTCGGGACGGCCGTCGGGGGCTGGCGGATCATGAAGACGATGGGCCATCGCGTCGTGGAGCTCGAGCCGATCCACGGATTCGCCGCCGAGACGACGGCCGCCAGCGTGCTCATCACGACCGCGCAGCTGGGGATGCCGGTCTCGACGACGCACGTGATCTCCAGCGCGATCATGGGCGTCGGCTCGTCACGCGGCGCGCGGGGCGTGCGCTGGGGCGTGGCGCGCTCCATCCTCATCGCGTGGGTGCTCACGATCCCGGCCGCCGCGCTCATCGGCGCCCTGTCCTGGCTTGTCCTGCGCGCGGCAGGCCTCGGCTGATGTCCCGGCCGACCGCCCGCGCCACCGATCCGGAGGTCTTCCCGTGGTTCGCCTGATCCCGCGCGACGAGCGCTTCCACGAGCTGTTCGTCGCCGATGCCGAGAACCTGCTCAAGGCCGCCAGGGCCCTCGAGGCGATGGTCACCGAGTACGACCGGCTCGAGGAGCGCGTGGCCGAGATCCAGGTGCTCGAGAAGGAAGGCGACCGGATCGACGATGAGGTGGCGGTCCGCCTCGGCCGGGCGTTCATCACGCCCTTCGATCGCGACGACATCCACGAGCTGGTGGTCCACCTCGACGACGTCGTCGACCTCATCCAGGAGAGCGCCGAGACGTTCCAGATCTACGGGATCAGCCAGCCCACGGAGGAGTCGAAGCGGCTCGCGTCGATCCTCGCCGCCCAGGCATCGCAGCTGCTCGAGGCCGTCCGCAAGCTCGAGCAGGGCGAGGGGCTGGCGCCGCACCTCGCCCAGATCCATGAGCTCGAGCACGAGGCGGACGGCCTGTCGCGGGCGGCCGTCGCGCGGCTGTTCCGGGGCGACTTCGAGACACTCGACGTGATCAAGCTCCAGAACCTCTACCGCACCCTCGAGGAGGCGATCGACGCCACCGAGGACGCCGCCGAGGTGATCGAGCGGATCCTCGCCAAGAACGTGTAGCGGCGCGCCGGCGCGAGGCGCCGCCCCTACCGCTTCCGGGCGAGCGTCAGCCCGTCCGCGATCGGCACCATCACGAACGTCACCCGGTCGTCGCTCGCGATCCGCTCGTTGAGGCGCCGCGTCGCGCGGGTCGCCTCGTTGTCGACCGTCGCGTCGGCCACGTCGCCGCCGCGGAACACGTTGTCGATCGCGACGAGCCCGCCCGGCCGGACCAGCCGCACGGCGCGCTCGTAGTAGTCGGGGTACTGGTCCTTGTTCGCGTCGATGAACGCGAAGTCGAACGTTCGCTCCGCACCCTCGGCGAGCATCCGGTCGAGCGTCTCGAGGGCCGGCCCGAGTCGCAGCTCGACCCGGTCCGCGACGCCCGCCTCGGCCCACGCCTCCCGGGCGATCGCGGTCCACGGCTCGGACACATCGCAGCACACGAGCCGGCCGTGGGCGGGCATCGCGAGCGCGACCGCCGTGGACGAGTAGCCGGTGAACGTCCCGATCTCGAGGCATCGCCGGGCGCCCATCAGCCCGACGAGCAGGGCCAGGAGCGCACCCTCCTCGGGCGCCACCTGCATCTCGTGCTCCGGGAGGCTCGCGGTGCGCTCGCGGAGTCGGGCGAGCACGTCCGGCTCCCGGTAGCCGAGGCGGGCGACGTAGTCCTGGAGATCGGGCGGCAGCCCGAGCGACGCGTTGGCCATGTGCCGGCGACCCTCAGCTGGGGCGCCGGAACACGTACCCGACGCCGCGGACCGTATGCAGGAAGGCGGGCGAGCCGGGGTCCTCCTCGATCTGGCTGCGCAGCCAGTGGATGTGGACGTCCACGGTTCGCGTCTCACCAGCGTAGTCGTAGCCCCAGACGTGTTCCAGCAGCTGGTCGCGCGTGAACACCTGCCCCGGGTGGCGCAGCAGGAAGACGAGGAGCTCGAACGCCTTCGGCTTGATCGGCAGCGACTCCCCGTCGCGGAGGAGCCGGTGGCCCGCGATGTCCACCTGCACGGCGCCCAGCTCGACGAGGGCGGCGGGCCGGTTCGTCGCATCGGCCCGCTCGGCCCGGCGGAACAGCGCGCGGATGCGGGCGGACAGCTCGCGCAGCGAGAACGGCTTCGTGACGTAGTCGTCAGCGCCGAGCTCCAGGCCGACCACCTTGTCGACCTCGCTGTCCTTCGCCGTGAGCATCACGATCGGCACCGCGGACTCGGCACGGATGATCCGGCACACCTCGACGCCGGACAGCTCCGGGAGCATGAGATCGAGGAGCACGAGGTCCGGCTGCTCCGCCCGGAACACCTCGAGCGCCTGGCGCCCGTCGGCCGCCCCGACGGCCCGATACCCGTCCGCCTCGAGCGCCTCGATGACGGTCTCGCGCAGGGTGGGCTCGTCGTCGACGACGAGGATCGTGCGGGCCACGGCGACGAGCGTAGCCGGCCGCGGTAACGGACGGTTGCGGCCGGCGCTTCGGCCGCGTTTGTGCTTCTTTCACACAAACCCGTGGTACGCTCGTCCACAAGGCATCGAGGCCCCGGCGGCGGGCTGCAGGAGGGATCTGGCGTGGGCGCACCGTTCTTCAGCGACGTTCCGGAGCGAATCCCGTTCGGCGGGCTGGAGGCCACCGACCCGTTTGCGTTCCGCGTCTACGAGCCGGATCGTGTCGTGCTCGGCAAGCGGATGGAGGACCACCTCCGGGTGGCCGTCTGCCTGTGGCACTCGTTCAACTGGCCGGGCTCGGACGTGTTCGGCGTCGGCACGTTCGACCGCCCGTGGCTGGCGGCCGGGGGCGACCGGATGGCCGCCGCGCGGGCGAAGCTCGATGCTGCATTCGAGTTCATCACGAAGCTCGGCGCGCCGTTCTTCGCGTTCCACGACTACGACGCCGCGCCGGAGGGCTCGACCTTCCGGGAATCGCGCGCGAACCTCGAGACGATCGCGGGCGTGATCGAGCAGCACATGGCGCGCACGGGCGTCAGGCTCCTGTGGGGGACCGCGAACCTGTTCGGCCACCCGCGCTATGCCGCCGGCGCGGCCACCAACCCCGACCCCGATGTGTTCGCGTACGCGGCGGCGCAGGTGAAGACGATGCTCGAGACGACGCATCGCCTGGGCGGCGCGAACTACGTCCTGTGGGGCGGGCGCGAGGGCTACGAGACGCTCCTCAACACCGACCTCCGCCGCGAGGAGCAGCAGCTCGCCCGGTTCCTCGGGCTCGTGGCCGAGCACAAGCACCGGATCGGCTTCGACGGCCTGCTGCTGCTCGAGCCGAAGCCCCAGGAGCCCACGAAGCACCAGTACGACTACGACACCGCGACCGTGCTCGGGTTCCTCACCCGCCACGGCCTCGCCGGTGAGTACCGGGTGAACATCGAGGTCAACCACGCCACGCTCGCGGGGCACAGCTTCCACCACGAGATCGCGACGGCGCTCGCGACCGGCCTGTTCGGCAGCGTGGACATCAACCGCGGCGACTACCAGAATCAGTGGGACACCGACCAGTTCCCGAACTCGGTCGACGAGCTGGCGCTCGCGCTGTACGAGATCGTGCGCGCCGGCGGGTTCACGAGCGGCGGCTTCAACTTCGACACGAAGCTCCGCCGCCAGAGCCTGGACCGCGCGGACCTGTTCCATGCCCACATCGGTGGCATGGACACGCTCGCCCGGGCCCTGCTCGTCGCGGCGGAGATGCTCGAGGCAGGCCGCCTCGAAGCGCTCCGCGAGGAGCGCTACGCGGGCTGGGGCGGTGAGCTCGGCCAGCGGATCCTGTCCGGGGAGCTGACGCTCGCGGACCTGGAGCGGCACGTCGTCGCGAACGACCTCAGCCCGCGCCCCGCGTCCGGCCGCCAGGAGCTGCTCGAGAACCTCGTGAACCAGCACATCTGGTCCGCCGATCGGGCGAGGACCGGCACCGCGGGCCGCCGCTGAGCCGGCGCCGGCACCCGGCCTGCTTCCGGCCCGCGTTCCGCCCCGCTTCCGGCCCCGCGCGAGCGGCCCGCCACGTGGCCTACGTCCTCGGCATCGACGTCTCGACGACCGCGACGAAGGCCGTCCTCGTCGACGACACCGGACGGGTCGTGGGCGTCGCCGCGTCCGAGTACGGCTTCGACGTCCCGCGGCCGCTGTGGAGCGAGCAGGACCCGCGCCTCTGGTGGGACGGCGCAACGGCGGCGATCGGGTCGGTGCTCGCCGGTGCCGGCGTGTCGGGAGCGGACGTGGCGGCAGTGGGCCTCACCGGCCAGATGCACGGCGCGGTCCTCCTCGACGACGCCGGCGAGGTCCTCCGGCCCGCGATCCTGTGGAACGACCAGCGCACCACCGCGGCCTGCGACGAGATCCGGCGCGCGGTCGGACGCGAGCGGCTGATCCGGATCACCGGCAACGACGCGCTCACGGGGTTCACCGCACCCAAGCTCGTCTGGGTCCGCGATCACGAGCCCGACGTCTGGGCCCGCGTCCGGCACGTCCTCCTGCCCAAGGACTTCGTCCGCCACCGGCTGACGGGCACCTGGGCCCTCGACAAGGCCGACGGCGCCGGAACGCTGCTGTTCGACCTCGCCGCGCGCGACTGGTCGCCGGAGATCCTCGAGGCGCTCCGCATCGAGCCCGCCTGGCTGCCCCCGACGTTCGAGGGGCCGGAAGTCACCGGGACCGTCTCCCCCGCAGCCGCCGAGGCGACCGGGCTGCGTGCCGGCACCCCGGTCGTGGCAGGTGGCGGCGACCAGTCCGCGAACGGCGTGGGCGTGGGCGCGGTGGATCCGGGCGTCGTCGCCCTGTCGCTCGGCACGTCGGGGGTCGTCTTCGCGGCGACGGACGCCCCGATCCACGAGCCGCGCGGGATCGTCCACGCCTTCTGCCACGCGGTGCCCGGGCGCTGGCACCTGATGTCCGTGATGCTGTCCGCTGCCGGCAGCCTGCGCTGGTTCCGGGATGCCGTCGCGCCGGGCGCCGACTTCGGGGCGCTCGTCGACGCCGCGGCGTCCGTCCCCGCGGGCGCCGACGGCCTGCTCTTCCTCCCGTACCTGTCGGGCGAGCGCAGCCCGCATCCCGACCCGAACGCACGGGGCGCGTTCGTCGGCCTCACGCTCGGCCATGACCGTCGCCACCTGACCCGCGCGGTGATCGAAGGCGTGGCGTTCGGGCTCCGGGACGGGCTCGACCTCATGGTCGCGGCCGGCCTCCCCCGCCCGGCCCAGATCCGCGCGTCGGGCGGCGGCACCGCCAGCCCGCTCTGGCGCCAGGTCCTCGCGGACGTCCTCGAGGCGGAGATCGCGACGGTGAGCACGACCGAGGGCGCGGCCGCCGGGGCGGCATTCCTCGCCGCGGTGGGCGCCGGCTGGTTCCCGACCGTCGCCTCGGCGACGGCAGCGCTCGTGCGCGCGACGCCGGTCGCGTCACCGGGCCCGGATGCGCCCGCCTACCGCGGGCTCCACGCGCTCTACCGGCAGCTGTATCCGGCGCTGTCGTCCGTGTTCGACGGGGCGTAGCGGCCCGGGCCGGCGCCGGCGGCGTCTCGCTGGCCACGACCGCGCTTGCCACCGGCCGGGCGGGGCGCGAACGCTGCCCGGACCGTCAGGCCTACGAGCCGAGCTCGAGCTCCGCGAGCTCGTGCTGCGTCGCCTCCTCCGGCTTCTTGCCGAGGATGATCATCGCGAGCACGTCGTCGGGCGTGACGTCGTCCTTGCGGACGATTCCGACCAGCCGTCCGTGGTACATCACGCCGATCCGGTCGGACAGGTCGAACACGTCGTGGATGTCGTGGCTGATGAGGAAGATGCCGATCCCCTCGTTCTTCAGCTGACGGATGAGGTCCCGGACCTGGGCGGTCTCGGCCGGGCCGAGGGCGGCCGTGGGCTCGTCCATGATCAGGACCTTCGCGTTGAAGTGGACGGCTCGGGCGATCGCGACGGCCTGGCGCTGGCCGCCGGACATCGCCCGCACCGGGTCGCGGAAGTTCCGGAAGTTGGGGTTGAGGCGACGCATGACCTTGCGCGTCGCGTCCTCCATCGCCCCTTCGTCGAGCGTTCCCCAGCGGGTCATGATCTCGCGCCCGAGGAACACGTTTGCGGGCGCATCGACGTTGTCCGCCAGGGCGAGTGTCTGGTAGATCGTCTCGATGTTGAACCGCTTCGCGTCGCGCGGGTTGCCGATCGTCTGCGGCTGACCGTTGACCCGGATCTCACCCGAATCGGGCGGGTGGGCGCCGGACAGCGCCTTCATGAGCGTCGACTTGCCGGCGCCGTTGCCGCCGACGAGCCCGACGACCTCGCCCGGATACAGGTCGATGGAGACCCCGTCGACGGCGTGCACCCCGCCGAACGCCACCCGGATGTCGCGCATCTCGACGAGCGGGACCCGCTCAGCGACCGCCATCTCGAACCTCTCCCGTCAGCGGGTCCCGCCGCGCCGGCGGTTCCACGTGTCGAACGCCACGGCGATGATCAGGACGACGCCTGCGATCACGTTCTGGGTCGGCGAGTTCACGCCGTTGAACGCCAGGCCGTACGCGAGCGAGGCCATGACAAACGAGCCCAGAACCGCCCCCGGGATCGAGCCGATGCCGCCAGCGAACGACACGCCGCCGACGACGCACGCAGCGATGACATACAGCTCGTCGCTCGAGCCGATGTCGAGGGTCGCGCCGTTGAGCCGCGCGGCGTAGATCGCCGCGGCGATCGCGCACAGGACGCCCATCACCACGTAGATCTTCACGATCGTGAGGCGCGTGTTGATGCCCGCGAGCTCCGCGGCCTCGGGGTTGCCGCCGTACGCGTACACGTAGCGCCCGAACCGCCGGCGGGTGGCGATGAACCACATCACCACCGTCACGCCGATGACGAGCAGCACCGGCCACGGGAACCCGGTGGGGATGAACAGCCCGCCCTCGGGGATCGGGATGCCGTTCTCGTTCGCAAATCGCTCGGCGAGGCCGCGCGGCCAGGGGTTCCGGTTGGCGTAGAACGCGAGGCCCAGGAGCGCCGCGCAGCCGACGACCGACAGCAGCACCTCGGCCCACATCGGGCGGAGCGGGAAGCCGAACTTCCGTCGCTGCCGGCGGCTCCAGACGGCGCCTGCGACGACCACGACGCAGCCGATGATCGCGAGCGCCCAGGTGGCCGTCCCGCCGATGGACCCGCGCGCCCCGCCGCCGATGAGCAGGAACGTCTCGTCAAGGCCGGAGACCGCGGCACCCTCCGAGAGGAGCCAGACCGTGCCGCGGAGCGCGAGCAGGCCGCCGAGCGTGACGATGAACGAGGGCACGCCGATGTACGCGATGATCGCGCCCTGGACGAGCCCGATGAGCGCGCCCAGCCCGAGGCCGAGCGCGAGCGCGATCAGCCACTGGAAGGGATTGCCGACGCCGATCCCGAGGCCGGGCAGGATGTCCGTCATCAGGATCGCGTACGTCATCGCGACCACGCCCGCGACCGATCCCACCGAGAGGTCGATGTTGCGGGACACGATGACCAGCACCATGCCCGTGGCCATGATCGCGACGCCGCTCGCCTGGACGGCGAGCGTGGTCATGTTCGTGGGGGTGAGGAACTTGCCGCCGCTGACGACGTTGAAGCCGAGGAGGATCGCGAGCAGCGCCACGACCATGCCGAACAGGCGCAAATCGATCTCGGTCTGGGCGATCAGCTCCGGGATCGAGCGCCGCGGCGATGACGCCGTGTGCTCGGGGGCGGTGACCGTGGCGTCAGCCATCTGCGGCCTCCTCAACCGCGCCGATGATACGGGCGCGCCCTGCGCCGCGGGACACCGCGGGCGCAGGGCGCTATGGTCACGAGTGGGGTTGGGGGGCTAGGCGCAGACGCTCGCCCCCGGATCGTCCGCCTCGACGCCCTCGCACAGGACTTCCTTGGTGATCCAGCCGCCGTCGAGCACCTCGTTGAGGTTCTCCGCGGTGATCGGGGTGGGCTGGAGGATGAGCGACTTCACGGTGTTGCCACCGGGCGTCTGGAAGTCCTGGACGGACAGCCCGGCCGCGGGGGCGACCGACGGCTCGATGATGCCGTCCGGGAGGGTCAGGTCGGCGACGGCCGTGCCCTTGCACAGCTCGAGCGCCGCGGCGCCGGCCGCCTTGCCGAGCTCGTTGCTGTTCTTCCACACGTCCACGTACTGGAGGCCCTTCGCGACGTTGTTCAGGTTGGCGGGGTCGCCGTCCTGGCCGCTGACGGGCGGGTACGGGTCGTAGCTCTTCGCGACCAGCGCGGCGGCGACGCCGAGCGCCGTGCTGTCGTTCTCGGCCAGCACCGCGTCGATCGTGACGCCGTCGGCGTTGGCCTTGTCGATGATCGCCTCCATGTTGTTCTGGGCCGTCTGGGTGTCCCAGGCGTCCGTGAACTGGTCGGCGAGGATCGTGATCTCACCCGAGTCGACCTTGGCCTTCAGACCGGCCTCGTCCCAGCCCTGCGGGAGGAACGTCGAGGCGTTCGGGTCGCCGGGGTCGCCCTTGATCAGGACGTAGTTGCCGCTCGGGACCTTGGCCAGGAGGGCCTCGGCCTCGGCGCGGCCCACGCCGATGTTGTCGAACGTGATGTAGAGGATGTCCGGGTCCTCGATCAGGCGGTCGTACGCGATGACCGGGATCCCCTCCTCCTTCGCCCGCTGGACCGCGGGCAGGATCGCCTCCTGGTTCTGCGCGAGCAGGACGAGGACCCTGGCGCCCTGCGAGATCAGCGTCTCGACGTCGGTCAGCTGCTGGTTGCTGTCGAGGTTGGCGTCGAACTCGAGCATCGTGCCGCCGCCGGCCTCGATCGTCGCCTTCATGTTCGGCTGGTCGGTCGCGGCCCATCGGGGCTGCTGGAAGTTGTTCCAGGACACGCCGACGATGCAGTCGCCGGCGGCCGACGCGGACGGGGCCTCGGATGCGGGCGCCTCCGATGCCGGAGCCTCGGATGCGGGCGCCTGGGATGCCGGGGCCGGGGTCGCGCCGCCCGTACAGGCCGCGAACACGAAGGCACCGGCCGCGGCGAGCGCCGCGAGCCTGCGATGGGTCATGGGTTGCTCCTCCTCTGCCGCTCTCGGGACGATTCGTTCCGTGAGTGCGCTGCGCAGTCTAGTGACGGCCCTCCCCTCGATGTCAATGCGATCCCCCTCGTCATGCGCTGGCGAGCGCCTGACGCCGGGGGGTCCGATGGAACCATCTCGCCGGATCCGCGAGGATCGGCTCGAACGCCAGCTCCGCCGCCCCGATGAGGGCGGCGTCGGCTCCGAGCCTGGTCGGCACGATGCGCGGGACGTCCCGCGGTCCCCCGACGGTCCGTCGCGAGAGCTCGGTCGCGATCGGCCCAATGACCCACGGGAAGACTCGCTCGAATCGCGCCCCGAGCACGATCAGCTCGGGATCGAAGACGTTCACCAGGCCGGCGATCCCGATGCCGAGCCATCGCCCGAGGTCGGCGAGCGCCGCGAGCGCGACGTCGTCGCCGGCGGCGGCCCGGGCGATCACCCGCTCCACTCCGGCACGACCGGCGTCCTCGGGCTCGCCCGCCCGCATCAGAAGGCGGCCCTCGCCCACCTCGGTCTCCCAGCAGCCGCGCGCGCCGCAGCGGCAGGCCGCCCCGTCGGGGTTGAGCGGCAGGTGGCCGACCTCGCCCGCGAAGCCGGCGGCGCCGGTGAACGGGGCGCCGCGGAGGATGAGGCCGCCGCCCAGCCCGACCTCACCCGAGAGGAAGATCACGTCGCGGTGTCCGACCGCCACCCCGCGCCGGTGCTCGCCCAGGGCGCCGAGATCCGCGTCATTCGCGACCGCGACGGGCATCTCAAGCTCGCGCTCGAGGAGACGCCCAAGCGGGACGTCCCGCCAGCCGAGGTTGGGCGCCATCGCCACGAGCCCGTCGCCACGGCGGACCGTGCCGACGACCGCGACCGCCGCCCCGAGCAGGCGGTCGACCGGCTC